>JBJHBX010000009.1:0-24093 GCA_050485725.1 Gemmatimonadales bacterium
TTCGTCATGGAGGCGGTGCAGGGCACCCCCATCACCGACTACGCCGACACCCATCGGCTCTCGACGTCGGCCCGGCTCCGGCTCTTCATGGACGTCTGCGCGGCGGTGCAGCACGCGCACATGAAGGGTGTCATCCACCGCGATCTGAAGCCCTCGAACGTCCTCGTGTCGGTCACCGAGAGCGGCCCTGCCGTCAAGGTCATCGACTTCGGGATCGCGAAGGCGGTCGGCGTGGGACTCACCGACCAGACCCTCGTGACCCGGTTCGGGCAGGTGATCGGTACGCCCGAGTACATGAGCCCGGAGCAGGCCGAGGTCACGGGGCTCGACGTGGATACCCGCACCGACGTGTACTCGCTTGGGGTCATGCTCTACGAGCTCGTCGTGGGTGCGCGCCCCTTCGACCTCTCCGCCCGCCCCGGGTTCGCCCTCTCGCACGTGCTCCGTGAGCGCGAGGTCACGCGTCCCAGCACGAGGCTCACGAAGCTCGGGGAGACCCTGGACGTGGTGGCGCTTCATCGGGCCACCACCCCCGAGGGGCTTCGCCGGGAGGTTCGCGGGGACCTCGACTGGATCATCCTGAAGGCCCTCGAGAAGGACCGCACGCGGCGCTACGAGACCGCGAACGGGCTCCGGCTCGAGATCCAGCGACACCTGAACCACGAACCGGTGCTGGCCCGTCCCCCGAGTGCGCGCTACCGGATCGGGAAGTTCGTCCGGAGGAACCGGGCGGGGGTCGCGGCGGGAGCGGTTGCACTGGTCGCGGTCCTCGCGGGCGCACTCCTGGCCACCGCCGGCTTCGTCCGGGCCGTCGAGGAGCGGGAGCGGGCCGAGCGCTCGGCGGAGACGGCGGAGCAGGTAAGCGAGTTCCTCGTGAACCTCTTCGCGGTGAGCGATCCAGGCGAGGCCCGGGGCAGCTCGATCACGGCGCGCGAAGTGCTCGACCTGGGCGCCGACCGGATCGCCGGCGAACTCTCCGGGCAGCCCCAGGTCCAGGCCCGCCTCCTCCGCGTCATGGGTGATGTCTACCGTGGCCTGGGGCTGTACGCCGACGCCGCCCCCCTCCTCGAACAGGCGGTAGAGGTGGGGAGCGGCGCGACCGGTTCCGATCGGCTCGAGCTGGCCCGGGCCTGGGATCGCCTCGGCGTGGTCTACCGGGAGCTGGGGCGGTTCCCCGAGGCCGCCGCGGCGTACGAGCGCTCCCGCGCGCTGAGCCGCGAAGCGGAGCTCGACGGCACCCTCGAGTTCGCCGTGGCATCGAGGGGGCTCGCGAGCGCGTACGTCCGCATGGGGCGCGCCGACCAGGCCGAGGCGCCGCTCAGGGAGGCGCTGGCGATCCAGCTGTCGGTTCTCGGGCCGGATCACCTCGAGGTCGGGATCACCGAGGGGGCCCTCGCGGGCATGTACCTCACGCGCCGCGACACGGATCGGGCGGTCCACCACCTCGAGCGGGCCCTCGAGATTCGGGAACGGAACCAGGGGCCGGACCACCCCGAGGTGCTCCTGACCGCGGCGAACGTGGGCTCGCTTCACCTGATCCGCGAGGATTACGCCCGGGCCGAAGAGGTCTACCGCCGGGCGCTGGCGGTGCAGCAGCGGGTGCTCGATCCCGACCATCCGAACAACGGGATGGTGCTGACGAACCTGGGCGAGGCGCTGCGGGGGCAGGGGCGGTTGGAGGACGCCGAAAGCCATCTTCTTCAAGCCCTCGAAATGCGGGAGCGGACCCTGGGCCCCCGCCACGTGAACCTGACCTACACCCTCCATTTTCTCGGTCGAACGCTGCGCGACCAGGGCCGGCTCGCCGAATCCGCCGAGCACCTGGCCCGGGCGCTCGACGTGTACGACTCGCACGTGCAGCAGCCCGACGCCCACGGGCAGGAAATCCTCGAAACCTACGCCGGGGTTCTCAGAAGCCTTGGCCGCGAGCTGGAAGCGGAGCGGACGGAGCGGCGCGCCGCGCAGATCGATGCGCAGCTCCAGGGGCGCTGATTCCGGGGCCGGCTCCGGTGGCGGGTCGTGCCGCTCCGGGGACGCTCCTTCAGAAGCAGATGAAGATCTCGGGGTCGATGTCCAGGTCCCTGCCCTCGATACGGACCAGAATCGAGTACTCGTAGCTGCTCCCGACCTGCCCCCGGACGTTGCCGACCATGAAGGGGCGGCGCGGGGGAACCGGGACCGTCGGCGGTGGACCGGGGAAGGGCCACCTGTCGGCGTTCTTCGGCTGCACCCGCATGGTCGCGCCTGGATCCGTCGATTCGAGCACCCACTCCAGCGGCCGCCCATTTCCGACGTCCACGATCCAGGGGTCGACGCGCAGCTTCAGCTCGCCGTTCACCACGTCCACGCGGACCTCGACCCGCTCCCGGGGGCGGGCGGGTTTCGGAGACGGGCCGTTTCCGCTACCGGGACCACCCCCCGGAGGCGATCCACCCCCCGGTCCACCACCGGCCCCCTGGCGCATCATCGTGAGCCTGCGGTTCAGGACGAGCGCCAGGCTCACGGCCACGATCGTCGATACGGCGAGAAGCAGCTCGAGCGGGGTTCCCATGGAAGTGCCTCGGGCGTCGGGGACGAGGGGTCGCGCACGCGGTCGCGCGCCGCAAGGCGGGTGCGGTGCTGCGGTCCGTGGGGCGAAGATGCCCGTGGAAGGGCCGTTCGCACAAGGAAAACCCGTTGACGCCGCCGGGAAAGGACGTCTCGACGGAGCTCGCCGCCGCACTGGCGCCGGAGTTCGAGATCCTGCGCCACCTGGGCACCGGGAGCATGGGAACCGTCTACCTGGCCCGCGAATCGGAGCTGCGGCGGCTCGTGGCCATCAAGGTGCCCCGCGACGAACTCGCGAACGACCCCCGAATCCGCAACCGGCTCGAACGCGAGGCCATGGCGGCGGCGCGGGTGCGGCACGACGCGGCCGCCGCCGTGCACCGGATCGGAAAGCTCCCCGATGGGCGCCCCTTTCTCGTTCTCGAGTACGTCGATGGAAGGAAGCTCGCAGCCCTCCTCCGGGCCGAGGGAGCCTTCGCGGAGCCGGATGCGCTGACGTTGCTCCGCCAGGTCGCCGAGGCGCTGGCGGCAGCCCACGAGGCGGGGGTCGTGCACCGCGACGTGAGCCCGGACAACGTGTTCTGGCAGGCCGAACGCCGGCAGGCGGTGCTCACCGACTTCGGGATCGCCGGGATCCTCGAGTCGGGCTCGGAGGTCATCACCCGCCTCACCCGGCCCGGCGAAGCGCTCGGAGACCCGGCCTACCGGAGCCCCGAGCAGCTGATGGGAGAGCCGGTCACCTGGGCCGCCGACATCTACGGGCTGGCCCTGACGGGGTACGAGCTCCTGGCCGGTGAGGGGCCGTACCCGGGCCGCACCCCGCAGGAGATCGCGGCGGCGCACGTCCGGCAACCGCCCCGGGATCTTCGCGACCTGGCCCCCGGGGTCGATCCGCGGCTGGCCGCGCTCCTCCGGAGGTGCCTGGCCAAGGACCCGGACCACCGGCCCACGGCGCTCGCGGTGGCGCGCGAACTCCGGGAGCTGGAGTCGGGCGCCGGTGGCCCTCCACCTCCCCCCGGGAGCGTCCAGTGGGCGGTGGCCGGGGTCCCGGTCCTGTCGCGCTTCCTGGCCGAACTGCGCCGAAGGCGGGTCTTCAACGTCGCCCTGGCCTACGGGGTGATCCTCTTCGTGGTGCTCCAGGGCGCGGACCTGGTTCTCCCGGCGCTCCCGCTTCCCGCGTGGAGCTACACCGTGCTGGTGGCCGCCGGTCTCGCCGGTTTTCCGCTGGCCATGATGCTGGCCTGGACTTTCGATCTCACCTCGAGCGGGATCCGGCGAACGGCCGCCACGGAGTTCGAAGGACCCCGCTACCTGCGCTGGATCCTGCCCGGGGCGGTGGTTGCCATCAGCCTGGTCCTGGCCGGGGCCATCGGATGGTGGGTGCTGGGGGGGCGGTAACGGGGGGTGGGCGGGCCGGCGGGCCCGAGGAGGGGGCGAAGATTTTCCTGTTCCACCCGGAGGCGGGCACCTACCTTCGAAGGTGAGGCTCTGGACCGGCCCGAACCCGAGGAGGACCCGTGGGCGCACCCGAGGGGACCCGTCTTTCGCGAGCGTTCTGCTCCGCCCGCGACCGGAACGTGCCCGTGCTCGTCAGGGACCTCGGCGGAACGCCGGCGTCGGCCGAGGCCGCCACCGGGGTCCTGCCCGGGCCGGGGAGCGAAACCGGGCCGTCTGACGGGATCGAGCTCCTCAACTGTCTCGACTACGGCGTCCGATGCACCGGCTGGCTCTGCCCCCTCTTCGTCGTGCCCACGCTCCCCACGGAAGGGCTTCTCGACGAGGCCATCGAGGCGGAGCGCGACCGGAGGCGAAGGTCCATCGCGGAGGGCCGGGCGATCCTGGAGCGAGCCCGGAGGGAAGCCCGCGAACGCGGCCGCGGGAGCCGGAAGGGGAGCACGGCCCCCGAAGGACGCACGGAGCGGTGAACCACCGGTGATGCGCCCCACGGACGTCTCCGACCCGGCGTACTACCACCGCGTGGTGGACTGCCAGTGGGGGTGTCCCGCCCACACCAACGTGCCGGAGTACATCCGGCTGATTGCGCTGGGCCGCTACACCGACGCCTACATGCTGAACCGGGCGTCGAACGTCTTTCCGGGCATTCTCGGGCGGACCTGCGACCGCCCCTGCGAGCCCGCCTGCCGGCGCACCCGCGTCGACGGGGAACCGGTGGCGATCTGCCGGCTCAAGCGGGTGGCCGCCGATCTCAGGGACGACGTTTCGGCCCTCCTGCCGCGCATCCCCAGCGAGAAGAACGGGAAGCGGGTCCTCCTGATCGGGGCCGGCCCCGCCTCGCTCACGGTGGCGAACGACCTGATGCCCCTGGGCTACGAGGTCACGATCCACGAGAAGCTGGGTCGCGCGGGGGGGCTCATGTGGAACAACATCCCCCAGTTCAGGCTCCCCCCGCGGGTGCTGGACGAGGAGATCGACATGATCCTCGACATGGGGGTGGACCTCCGGACCGGCCACGAGGTGACGAGCCTGGCGGCGGTTCTCGACGAGGGCTGGGACGCGGTCTTCATCGGGACCGGGGCTCCCCGCGGGAAGGAGCTCGACCTGCCGGGGCGGTGGGAGGCGCAGGACCAGGTGAGCATCGGGATCGACTGGCTCCAGTCCATCGCCTTCGGGCACGTGGACGCGGTCCGTCCCCGCGTCCTCGTGATCGGCGCCGGGAACACGGCCATGGACTGCTGCCGGAGCGCGGCCCGGATTGGCGCGACGAGCGTCAAGGTCATGGCGCGGAAGCCCCGCCCCCTCTTCAAGGCGAGCCCCTGGGAGCTCGAAGACGCCGAGGACGAGCGCATCGAGATCCTCGAGAATCATTCCCCGCGCCGCTTCATCGTCGAGGACGGCGTCCTGGTGGGCATGGAGTTCGAGATCGTGCGCTGGCACGAGGACGAGGGGGGACGGCTCCGGCCCGAGGTGCTCGACACCCGCGTGATCCCCTGCGACGAGGTGATCCTCGCCATCGGGCAGGAAACCGCCTTCCCCTGGATCGAGCGGGACATCGGCATCGCGTTCAACCGCTGGGACATGCCCGAGGTGGACCGCGCCACCTTCCAGACCACCCGCGCGGGGGTGTTCTGCGGAGGGGACGCCGCGTGGGGACCCGAGAACATCATCTGGGCGGTGGAGCACGGGCACCAGGCGGCGATCTCGATCCACCTGCACTGCCAGGGGCTCCCGGTGGAGGCGCGGCCTCCCCGGGGCCAGAACCTGGTGAGCGTGAAGATGGGGCTCCACGAGTGGAGCTACTCGAACGACTACGACGGGGCGCGGCGGGCGGAGATGCGCTACGCCGACCTCGAGGCGCGGCTGGCCTCGATGGAGGTCGAGGCGGAGCTGGGTTTCGACCTCGAGCGCGCCTGTCGCGAGGCGGAGCGGTGCCTGAACTGCGACATGCAGACGCACTTCACCGGCCCGCTCTGCATCGAGTGCGACGCCTGCATCGACATCTGCCCGCTCGACTGCCTCACGATCACCGCGAACGGCGACGAGAACGAGCTCCGGATGCGCCTCACCGCGCCGGCGCTGAACCGGGACCAGCCCCTGTACGTATCGGAGGGGCTTCCGCACACCGGCCGGCTCATGGTGAAGGACGAGGACCTCTGCATCCACTGCGGGCTCTGCGCCGAGCGCTGCCCCACCGCGGCGTGGGACATGCGGAAGTCGGAACTCCTTCTGCCCTACGCGGGGCTCGAGGCGGGGGAGCGGCACCCCGACCGGCGGCCGATCGGAGTGACGCAATGAGCGGTGTCAACGACTTCGCCTTCAAGATGGCCACCGTGAACGGCACCGGGTCGGCGAGCGCAAACGGACTCCTGATGAAGGCCATCTTCCGGATGGGGATCCCCGTGTCGGGGAAGAACCTCTTTCCTTCGAACATCCAGGGGCTTCCCACCTGGTACGAGATCCGGGTGAGTGGCCGGGGACACACCGCCCGGCGCGCCGAGTTCGACCTCCTGGTGGCCATGAACCCCGCGACCTACGCCCGCGACGTGGCCGAGGTCAGGAGCGGGGGATGGCTCCTCCACGACGCGAGCTGGCCGCTCGATCCGGGGCTGGAGCGCGAGGACGTGACCTTCCTCGGGGTGCCGCTGGCCCGGATGCTGGCCGAGCGGTTCGAGAACGCGCGCTCGCGGGTCCTGCTGAGAAACGTGGCGTACGCCGGCGTCCTCGGGGCCCTCCTGGACCTCGACATGGAGATCGTGGAGGCGCTCCTCCAGGAGACGTACGGCCGGAAGAAGGCGCTCCTGGACGCGAACTTCGAGGCGGTGCGCATGGGCTTCGACCACGCCCGGGAGCACTTCGACTGCCCCCTCCCGATCCGGCTCGAGCCGCTGGCCGGGACCCGGGGACACGTGATCATCGACGGGAACACCGCGGCGGCGCTGGGCTGCATCTACGCGGGCGCCACGGTGGCCGCCTGGTACCCGATCACCCCCTCCACCTCGATGATCGACGCCTTCGCCGGCTTCTGCGAGCGGCTCCGGAAGGACCCGGCCACCGGGGGGAACCGGGTGGCGATTCTCCAGGCCGAGGACGAGCTGTCCGCGGTGGGGATGGTCGTCGGGGCGTCGTGGGTCGGGGCCCGGGCCTTCACCTCGACGAGTGGGCCCGGCATTTCGCTGATGAGCGAGTTCATCGGCCTGGCGTACTACGCCGAGATCCCTGCCGTGATCTTCGACGTGCAGCGCACGGGCCCCTCCACCGGGATGCCGACCCGGACCCAGCAGGGCGACCTGATGCTCGCCGCCTTCGCCTCGCATGGCGACACGAAGCACATCGTGCTCTTCCCGTCGGACCCCCGGGAGTGCTTCGATTTGGCGGTCGAGGCCTTCGACCTGGCCGAGCGGTACCAGACGCCTGTCTTCGTGTTGTCGGACCTGGACATCGGCATGAACGACTGGGTCGTTCCGGAGCTCACCTGGGACGACGCGTGGCGGCCCGACCGGGGGAAGGTGCTGTCGGCGGAGGATCTCGAGGCCATGGAGCGATTCCACCGGTACCTCGACGTGGATGGCGACGGGATCGCGGCTCGCACGGTGCCGGGCACCCATCCGAAGGGCGCCTTCTTCACCCGGGGGTCGGGGCATGACCGCTTCGGGCGCTACACCGAGGACGCCGAGGCCTATTCCGACGTGATGGAGCGGCTGGCCCGGAAGGTGGATGGCGCCGTGGAGCGCATTCCCCCTCCCGAGATCCTGCTCGCCGGCGCCGACGGGGCTTCGTCGCGCCTGGGAGTCGTGACACTCGGAGGATGCCGGGGCGCCGTTCTCGAAGCACGGGACCTGCTCCTCGAAGAGGGGATCGCCCTCGACGTGATGCGGTTGAAGGGGTTCCCCTTCGGCCCCGGGGTGGCCGCCTTTCTCGAGGCCCACGACCGGATCTTCGTCGTCGAACAGAACCGCGACCGGCAGCTCCTGGCGCTCCTGGTGCTCGAGACCGGCGTGTCGAGGGACAAGCTCGTCCCCGTGGGGTCCTTCGGCGGCATGCCGATGAGTGCACGCGAGGTGATCGAAGGGGTGCGGGGTGAGGCGGAGGTGAGAGCCGCGTGACCCACATCGCCAAGCCGAAGGTCCGGCATCCGGGGCTCCGGAAGAACACGCTCGGGCTCGACCGGCGCGACTACGAGGGCGCCATGTCGACGCTCTGCGCCGGATGCGGCCACGACTCGGTCACCGCGGCGGTGATCGAGGCGGCGTGGGAACTGTCCCTCGAGCCCCATCGGGTCGCGAAGCTCTCGGGAATCGGGTGTTCCTCCAAGACCCCGACCTACTTCATCGGGGAGGCGCACGGCTTCAACTCGGTGCATGGCCGCATGCCCTCGATCGCCACCGGGGCCCAGGCGGCGAACCCGGCGCTGACGTACATCGGAGTGTCGGGCGACGGCGACTCCCTGGCCATCGGGCTCGGGCAACTCTGCCACGTGATGCGGCGGAACGTCGACATGCTCTACCTGCTCGAGAACAACGGCGTCTACGGCCTCACGAAGGGTCAGTTCTCGGCCTCGGCCGACCTGGGCAGCCGAACCAAGCGCGGGGCCGTGAACCGGCAGGAGCCCATCGACCCGGTGCTGCTGGCGCTGACGCTGGGGGCGACCTTCGTGGCCAGGAGCTTCTCGGGCGACAAGGCCCAGCTCGTGCCGATCCTGAAGGCGGCGATCCGGCATCGGGGCTTCGCCCTCGTCGACGTGATCTCGCCCTGCGTGGCCTTCAACGACCACGAGGGCTCCACCAAGAGCTACCGGCATACCCGGACCCACCTGGATGAGGCGGTCGCGGTCGACCTGGTCCTCCCGATGGTCGAGATCACCACATCCTACGCGCCGGGCTCGGCCCGTACCGTCCGGCTGCATGACGGAAGCGAGGTCCTCTTCCGGAAGGTGCCCGACGACTACGACCCTTCGAACCGCGATGCGGTGATGCAGTGGATCCGCACCCGGCAGCGTGAAGGTGAGATTCCGACGGGGCTCCTCTACCTTGCGCCCGATGCGCCCGACATGCATGACCTGCTGGGAACGGTGGATGCGCCGCTCGTGGACCTACCCTTCGAGGCGCTCTGCCCCGGGTCCGAGGCGCTTCGAGAGGTCATGGACGGTTTTCGCTAGCCTTCCAGCTTCGCGAATCGAAACCTTCGCTTGGCACCGAGGTACACTTCTCCGCTGCACATAATCCGTCAGCCTGCGGGCTGTGACCTGCGGGCCAACTCCCTGCTCAGGGAAAAAGGAGCATCGAGTCATGCCGCTCGGAGAAATCGGATCCAAGGTGAAGAACGGCCTGGTAGGCACGATCCAGGGCGCCGGTGACGTGGTCGGGACCACCGTGTCCACGGCGCGGAACGCGGTGGTATCGGCGCTCAAGGGCGTCGGGGACGTAGCCAAGGAGGCGACCTCGGTCGTGGCCGACGTCGTGCAGGGCGCCATGGAGGCGGCCCAGCAGGTCGGGACCTCGGCCGGCAGCGTGGTCAAGGGCGCGGTGATCGGTGTCGTCCGGGGTGTCGGCGAGGTCGGCACCGTGACCGCAGGGGTGCTCAGCGACACCGTCCGTGCGGCGGTCCGAGGTACCCAGGAGATCGGGTCGGATGTCGGATCGACGGCCAGGAACGCCGCCGAGGGTGCGATCACCGCGACCCGGGACCTGGCGATCACTGTGACCGATGCGGCGGCCGGCGTTGCGACCGGCGCCATCCGGGGCGCCTCCGAGATCGGCTCGGACCTCGGCGGCACCGCGAAGAGCGCCATGCAGGGCACGATCCGGGGCGCCAACGAGATCGGCGAGGACGCGCTGAAGGCCATCGAGGGCACGGCCCGCGGGCTCGTGCGCGGGACCTCGCAGGTCGGGGGCGACGTGGCGAGCGTGGCCCGAAGCGCGGTATCGGGCGCCATCGCCACCGCGAAGGAGGTCGGGGTGTCGGCCTCGGACGCGGCCTCGGCGGCAGCGACCGGAGCGCTTCACGCCGCTCGAGACGTGGGAGAGTCGGCCGTGGACTCGGTCACGTCGGTGCTCGACACAACGATCGACGGGGTCAAGGTCGTGGCGTCCGCGCCCTTCCGGAAGTCCAACGGTGAGGCGTCGAGCGGCCCCGGGACGAGGGAGCTTCCGCCCGCGGGGAGCTGAGGCCCGCATCCGGGGGAACGAAGGGGGGCGCCGGCCTGTCCGGGGCCCCCCTTCCGTCGTTCAGGGCCTGGATGCGCCCCTCTTGGCCGGCCCGATGGGCCAGCTCCCCGGCTCCGGCGGGCGCACCCCGGTCACGTTCCCCTCATCCCCATGCTCCACCACCACGCTCCCACCGGACCGCATCTCGTCGAGGGTCTCTGCCGGAATCTCGAACCAGGCCAGGACCTCCTCTCGCGACACGGGGATCGGGGCGGTGCGACGCTCCGCGTCGCCGAAGCGACGCAGGTTGTACTGGGACCAGACCAGGAGCGAGCCGCCCAGCACGATGATCACGGTGACATAGGTCACCGCCGTGAGGAAGAGGGTCATCTGGTCCGGGATCACGATCTCGCGGATGAAGGCCCGTACCCCGAAGTACCAGGCGATCAGCGTGACGAGGGGGAGCCAGAGGTAGGCCCATACCACCCAGGCTACGGCGGTGACGGTCCCGTAGATCGCCCGCTGCGCCCTCGGCTGGAGTTCCGGACGCTCGATGATCAGCCCCGAGCGGTCCCAGGGGCCAGGGCCGCGCGGCTTCCCCTCGCCCTCTGCGGTCGGCCGCTCGGCCACCGGCGTACCCGTTTCCGCCACGCCCGGCGCGGTACTCACGCGGCCTCCCTGAGCCCGCGGTCCGGGCTGACCCAGACCGCCCGTGCACCCCGCCGTTTCGCGATCGCCTTCGGAACCGCCGCTACCGTCGTCACCATGTTGATCACCCAGAACGCGATGGGATACCAGACCATCCAGTAGTAGTACCGTCCCATGCCCCCCTCGTAGCGCCCGTCGATCGAAAGGCTCACCGCAAACTGGAGGAGACAGGTGAAGCCCAGGATCACGCCGTACCACTCGGGGAGCAGGGTGTTGATCCGGATGGGTTCGGGCAGGGGAAGCCAGAGTCCGAGCAGCCAGAGGACCACGGTGAGCGCCATCAGGTGGGCCCACACCAGGGAGAGCCCGTGCTCGAGGAGGACGCCCCACATGCGCCGCCGCCGCCAGTTGAAAAGGCTCGTACCGTAGCGGGCGAGCACTTCCACGCCCCCCTGTGCCCAGCGCAGACGCTGGCTCCAGAGCCCCTTCAGCGTCTCGGGCATCAGGATCCAGCAGAGGGCACGGGGCTCGTAGCGGACGTCCCAGTGCTCCCGCTGAAGCCGCCAGCTCAGGTCGATGTCTTCCGTCACCATGTCGGGGGTCCAGTAGCCGATCCGGTGGAGCGCCGCCTTCCGGACCCCGGTAACCACGCCGCTCACGGTGAAGACCCGGCCATAGATGCGCTGGGTGCGCTTGATGAGGCCGATGATCGCCGAGAACTCTCCCACCTGCACCTTGCCGAGGAGGGTGGAACGGGTGCGGATGCGGGGATTCCCGGTCACCGCACCCACCCGCGGCCCGTCCACGAAGTGACGTGCGATCCAGGTTGTGGCGTGGGGGTCGAGCAGGGCGTCGCCGTCGATGCAGACAAGCACCTCGCCCTTCGCGGCGAGCGCCCCCATCCGGAGGCCCACGGCCTTTCCCTGGTTCCGCGCATGATGGATGACCCGGAGGCGAGGATACTCGGCCCGCATTTCCTCGAGGATCGACCCGGTGGCATCCGAACTCCCGTCGTTGATCGCGATGACCTCGAAGTCCGGGTACGCCTGGGCATGGGCCCATGCCACCGTTTCGCGGACGTTGTCCTCCTCGTTGAAGCAGGGAATCAGGATCGAGACGAAGGGATACTCGGGTAGCGGTGGGGGGTCGTCCACCGCGCGCTTCTCGGGACGCTCCCAGTGGAAGTAGTAGTAGATGCCCCCGATCATCCACAGGTAGGCCATGAAGAGGGGGTAGTAGAAGACGAAGTCCAGCAGCAGGCTGGAGAAGCTCATGAACTCCACGACCTGGTTCATCGTCCCCCCCTTGCCCAGGGATCGCGCTCGACCGACAGGGCTTCACGGACCGGGTCGAGTTCCGGAAGGCCCCGGATGAAGTCGTCGGGGTAGTAGCCGAAGTGGATTGCCCCACGCCGCTCGAGCCGGCGCATCCAGCCGGCGAGCTCGGCGCCGGGCACCGGGCGTGGCACGCGCCAGTCCACCGCCTGGAGCTCGAAGACCGTGCCGCGGAGGCCTCCCGGAACCTCCGTGACCCGGTCCACCAGACGATCGAGCCAGGCCCCGGCATCGCGGGCGTTCTCCATGTACGGCATGGCCATGACAGCGGTATGGTCGTAGCGCGCGAGAGACCGACGAAAGTTCTGCGAGAACCATTCCTCGGAGTGCGGTTCGAGCACGACCCGCGCGTACAGGTTCCTGGCCGAGCGGGCCGCCGGACGAAACTGCCGCACCACCGCCATCATCTGGTCGGTCATCTCGAAGAGGGCGTCGGTACGCTCCCTGGTCCCTGGAAGCCGGCCCGGCTCACCCGGGAATGCCGAGGCATCCTCGTGGTCGTTCAGGTAGGCGTCGTCGTGGAAGAGGATGCCGTCGAAGGCCGCGTACACGGCCAGGTCCTCGAAGATCTCCGCGACGATCCGGCGCGCCTCGGGCTCCCAGGGAGAGAGACGCCGGTAGTCCGGCCGACTCGGCACGGCCACGCCGTTCTCCCAGCGCTTCACCGAGAGCGCGTCGTTCCGCGAGGCGTCGCCGAGGTCGAAGGCCAGGAGGGGCATCCACGCGAACACCCTGACCCCGACCCGGGTCCTGAGCTGCCAGGCCACCCGGTTGAAGAGGTCCGCACGGACCTCCAGGTGCCGGTTCGGGAAGTACAGCGCGCGGGCCGTTCCGTCACCCTCCTGGTCTGCGAAGGCCTGCAGGTAGACATCGGTGGGCCCCAGAGCGGCGATGCGTTCGAGGAGGGCATCCAGGTTCCGCTCGGTCTGCGCCGGGTCCTCGTCGTGCACGTAGTCCAGGTCCACGTGGACGACCCGCACCGGGGAGACGGCGGTGGCGGAACGCCTGAGGAACCAGGCCAGGTCCTCGACGCGCATGTTGGCCGTCACCACGTAGCGGGTCATCCCGTCCAGGCGGTTCACCGGGTGGTCCCGGGGCACGAGCCCCATCGAGATGGGCATGCCCAGGTCCCGGGCAATGGCCTCGGTGACCTGGCTGTACTCGCCGTAGGGCCAGACCACCGCCCTGGGCGCGCGCCCGAGCTCTTCGCGGATCCGGCGGGAGGCCAGCTCCAGGTCGGAGCGGATCCTGGCCAGGTAGGCGCGCTCGTCCTCGTAGGTGGCGCGTTCGGCGTCGTAGATTCTCGTGACCGCTGCCGGCTGTTCGTTTCCGAAGGGGTTCCCGAGCACGCCCCGATGCAGGTCATGGGTGTGCGTCGCCACTTCGACGAGTCCGGAGGCCTGCATCTCGCGGAGCTCGTCCCACGAGACGAACGCCTCGGGGCCGATCTCGCCGAGCCCGTCGTAGTCCATGGTCCACCCCGGAGGCGCGTCCTGCCAGGCACCGACCACCGCCACCACCGCCGGGTAGCCGTAGAGCTCGAGGAGCGGGAAGACCCGCGTGTAGACGCTTCTCAGGCCGTCGTCGAACACGAGGAGAAGTGGGCGCTCGGGGAGCGTGGCCTCGCCGGCGTGGGCGGCCAGCAGCAGCTCGAGGTCAATGGGTGTGTAGCCCTCGGTGCGGAACCATTCGAAGTGCTCGACCAGCCGGTCCGTCGAGACGGCGAACCGATCGGGGTCCAGATCCGCGCGAACGTCGTCCCGGACGTCGTGATAGGAGAGCACCTGGACCACCGGGCCATCCGGGGACGTGATCGGGGGCAGGTGAGGGGTCCGGTCGGCGGGGAGCCCGTTCCCCGCGCCGCACCCTGCGAGCATGACGAGGAGTCCCACGAGGGCCAGCGTGGCCATGAAGGCGGCGGTCAGCGTGCGCCTCATCAGAAGACCCTCCAGGAGAAGCCCAGGTGGCCCGAAAGGCGGCGTTCACGGATCCCGTCGTACACGGGGAATCCGCCGTGGACGCCCCAGTTCAGCGCCAGGCGGTCCGAGGTCTCCCACGTGTGGTCCACGGTGAAGGTGGCGACCCCGAGGGTCGGGAGCTCGTCCTGGCCGGCCGCGCCACCGGTCAGCACGACGCGCTGCAGGAAGCCACGGTCAGGGTGGGAGATCGCAAACCAGTCCCACACCAGTCCCCCGGTGGCGGACCAGCTCCGCGAGGGGTTGAAGTAGGGCGCGTCCTCCCGGGAGTTCGTGGCGCCATACCCCTCGAGCCGAAGCGCGACCCGGTGGGCGGGCGCGCGTCCGAGCTGCTCCTCGAGCGCGCCGTAGGCGCTCAGCCGTTCGTTTCCATCGGTCATCTCGAGGTATCCGGCCTCGATGCCGAGCCAGCGACCCTCGTGGGCGCGGTACTCCGCACCGCCGCGCACCGCCCAGCCACGGATACCGTCGAGGGTGGCACGCAGGGGGAGGATCTCGGATCTGGATTCCCCCCCGACCCGGACCGCGAACCGATCCCCGCCCCGCAGGCGGAGGTCCCCCGAGACCCCGGGGGCGCCGGCTCCATCGCGGTCGGCGTTCGCCTCGATCCGGAGCGTCGCCGGGCGCGCGCGCAGCGAGATCCCGGCCCAGATCCGATCGTGGGCGCCTCGCCCTTCCGGGTAGTCCGCGTCGACTCGGCGAGACCCTGCGTGGAGCCGAAGTCGGTGCCAGGCCGGTGCCGACGTGACCTCCGTCGAGAAGGTCCGGTCCCGCGTTCCGAGTTCACCCCCCGTGCTCCGGCCCTGTCCGTAGCGGGCCTCGAGGGTCCACATCGCGTCGACCCGAACGCGACGAAGCGCCCGCGCCGTGGTCTCGGCCCGCGGGGCGATCATTTGAAGGGTGTCGCCCGTGGCAACGGCGCGGCCACGCTCATCGGTGGCGAGCGCCGTCGAGATCCGACCCACGCGGGCGGGCGCATGGTCGGGATCGAGTGCGATGATGCGAAGGTAGAGGTCGTCTGCGCGGTCCGGCCAACCCCTCCATGCGTATACGGACGCGAGCTCCTGGCGAATGTCGAGGTTGAGCGGTGCCGCCCTGTGGAGTGCCTCGAGCCCGGACTGGGCCCGGGCGAGGTCGCCGGCCATGGCCCAGCCCAGGTGGCGCGCCAGGGTGGCAGGGAGGCGATCGGGGTTCGGAAGGGGCTCACGGAGGCCGTCCGCGGTCCTCCGGGTCGGCTGCCGCGCGAGGTATTCCTCGAGGAGTCGGTCCGCCGACCGGAAGTCGCGCTGCTCCACGAGGGACCAGAAGAGCCCGAGTACCGCCTCGTGGTTGTCGGGCCACTGGGCGAGCGTCGCCCGGTAGCGGCGCTCGGCCTGGACGGGGTCCCCTTCCGCGAGGGCGGCATCGGCAACGATCCGGAGCGCGTACGGGGGGAGCTCTATGCCTTCCGACTCGAGGGCGCTCGCCTCCGCGAGGATCTGCGCCATGTCCTCCCGCTCCCGGAGTGCCAGGAGCCGGTCGAACCGGATCCGCAGCTCGGGGAAGCGCTCGTCACCGACCTCCGCTTCACCCACCTCGTCGAGGGCGGCGACGGTGGCACCGACGACGCGGTCCACCGCCGCCTGCGAGGAGGAGGGTGTGCGGGAAACGGGAACCGCCGGCGCCCACTCCACGAGGCGTGCGACCCGCCCCGCGGTGAGGTCTGCGAGAAGGATGGGCGGAAGGGTCTCCCGGAGCGCCTCGGCGCGGTTCCTGGCCAGTCCGTCGGCGCCCGCCTCGCGGAGGGCGAGTAGCTCGGCGACTTCGGCCTCCTGCCATCCTGGCCGAAGCCGGGCGGCCCGCCGATACTCCGCCGCGGCCTCGACCCAGCGGTCTGCGGCGCCGAGGACGTGCCCCGCGGCCATCCTCGCGTCGGCCACGTTCCCGAACTCGAGCCGGAGTACCGGCAGACGCTCGAGGGCGGCTGCCATGTTGCCGGACTCGATGTGCGCGAGGGCCAGCCCCACCTGGCTGTTCACCCGCGTGGCATCGCGGGCGAGCACCTCTTCGTGAAGAAGGACCGCGAGAGCCGGTCGGCCCACGTTCCGGGCTGCCCGTGCCACCGATTCGGCAATGATCGGCTCGAGCAGGTGGAAGGGGAGGTGTTCCCCCTCGGCCACCGCCTCGGCGTCGCGCCCCGCCCAGTGGAGGACCGCCGCCAGGTCGCCCCTCAGTCCCGCGTCACCCGGGCTTGCCTCGCGGAGCCTTCGAAGCGTCGGCAGCGCCCCCTCGGGATCGCCGCCGCGGGCGCGAAGCACGGCTGCGTCGCGCTCGGCCCGGGTGGATTCCTGGGCCACCGCCTCGACGGGGCGCGCGTCCTGGGCCAGCAAGGGCCCGACGGGTTCGAAAAGGAAGATCGCGACCAGGGCGGCGGGCCCCGGAAAACGGTACAGAAGCGCCTTGCCGAGCGGATGGGTCACGGTTGGGTCGGTCGGTTGCGGCCCCCGCCAGGGGGAGGCTGAGCATCACGCGCGCCCCGGGTGCATCCCGGGGACGCCCTCGCGGACGCCGGATCGTGACGTCATGGTGACAACTTCCGTGCCACCCCCTCGTACCGTTGAACGGATCCCGGCACAAAGGACGCATCCCGTTTGGAAGCAATCAGTTATGCCATCATGTACGCACGCATCCCCGCTTGTGGCAGGGGGCTCGCCCGCTACCGCGGAATGCGACCCATTCGCTCCGACCGGCGCTGGGGCGCGGAAGGCGGGGGGAAGGCTCCGTGCGCCTCAGCGCGTCTCCGTCAGCCACCCCTTCCAGGTGGCTTCGTCGACGCCGATCGTCAGCCGTTCCTTCCATCGGGCGAGCGGGGTGCGAAGGAGCCCGGGCTCGTCGGCCAGGATGTCGATCCACCACGCATCGCTCCGGTGAGCTGCCCCGAGTCCCATTTCCGCGAACCGCTTCCCGCTCCGATCCACGAGCGCGTCGACGCCGAAGCGCTGCACGAAACGGCGAAGCTCACCCGGCGAGGCCGCTCGCTCCCTCAGGTCCACGAAGTGGAGCCTGATCCGGCGTTCGCGAAAGAACCGGAGCGCCCTTCGAGTGTCGGGGCACTTCATCGTGCCGAAGACCTGGATCTCCATGTCATTCCTTAGGATAGACCTTGACCGTGTCGAAGCGCCCAAGGCGCACCTGACCCGGGGGTGCCCCTCGTGGCTTGCTGACCTCCGCGGCCCGGCAGAGGTGGACCGCGATCTTCCCCCTGGCCCCCCTCGCCTTCGAGTGCCAGGCCGCAAGCTCGGCGGCCCGCTCGATCACGTGCCGTGGGACCTCGCCGGTTCCCTCGGGGTGCCGGATGACCACGTGGCTGCCGGCGAATCCGTGCGCGTGCAGCCAGAGGTCGCGGGGGCGCGCCACTCTCAGCGAGAGATGGTCGTTGTCACGGGCGCTGCGGCCCACGAGGATCTCGAAACCGTCCAGCTCGTGGACGCGGTAGCCCAAGTCGTTCAAGGGGTTACGTGATGCGAAGCTCGCGGGTCGGGCGCGAGCGTGGTCAGGAGGGCGGATCCGTGAGCACGGGGGGCGGCACGATCTCGATGAGCATCACGTCGAAGACGAGCATGCCGCCCGGGGCCTCATCCCGCCTTGGGGGATCCCCGTACGCGAGTTCCGCGGGGATCCAGAACCGCCGGATCTCGCCCTCGGTCATGAGCTGGAGCCCCTCGACCCAGCCGTCGATGAGTCCGCCCGCGGGGAAGACCGACGGTTCACCCCTCAGCACGGAGCTGTCGAACATGGTTCCGTCGGTCTGCCAGCCGGTGTAGTGGACCCGCACGTAGTCCGAGGTCGTGGGATGCGCGGCCCCGGTGCCTTCCTCGAGGACGATCCACGCGAGGCCGGAGTCGGATCGGTCGGCCCGGGAGGGTGGAGCCTCGACGGAAGGGGGCGCGAGGATGGCACCGTCCACCGCCGCCGCGGCGTCGAGGACCATCCCCGGCGTCCGGTCGCAGGCCGGAAGCACCACCGCGAGAACGGTGACCAGTGCGGAGAGGCTGGCGCGGGAACGGAGGCGCATGCGGACCATGGAGACTCCCGGGTCGATGGAAAGGGGGGCAAGCGGCGCGGGGCGACCGGGCCGGGGGACCGGTCGACGGGTGGCAGCACGAAGACCGCGGACGGACCACGATGAGCCCGCACGCATCCGGCGGCAAGGCCAAGGTGCCTCCGTCAGCCCCCGTGGTCGGCCGGGAGGAAGGCGCGAAGCAGCGCGCGACCGACCGGGAGCCAGACCCCGGAGTCCATGAGCCAGACGCGGGTGTACGCCAGGAGGAGCACGGCGAGCCCGAACAGGTACACCCGTTCGATGCGACCGAGGAAGTGCCAGTCCCTCCCAATCGCGAGACCGAGCGGAAGGAGCCAGACCGCGAGGACCGCCAGCGCCCCATGGTTCCCCGCGAGACGGGCCGCTCCCGGAAAGATCAGGGCGACCGCCGCGAGCAACATCAACCGGGAATGGAGTTCTCGGCGTCGGCGCAAGGCGATCCCGGCCGAGAAGAAGCCCCCGAAGAGGACCAGGTCGCCCAGGGGAAGCAGGAGGAACGCCGCGACATCGTCGAAGGCGTCCCGTCCCTCCACGACCCCCTGGACCGAGGTCACCACCGTCACCGCCGCCCCAAGCACGAGGAGCAGCACCGCGTACCCGATGCCCAGCCGCCCCAGTCGCCGATGGGTCCCCACCCGCCCCCGGAGGACCAGGATGACCTGGGCCAGGAGCAGCAGCATCCACCCCGAGAAGACCGCGGCATGGAGGTGCACGACCCCGGATGCCCCCGTCCCACCGGGCAGCGCCCGGTAGTAGGGCCAGAAGCCCGCCAGCACGATGGCATACATCGAGAGCACGATGGCCACGATGGATCCGTGCGCACCGGGTCCCCGGACCCGATCGGTACCGTGGTGGCTCGCGGGTCCCGCGACGGGGGTGCTCATGCGCCACACCGGGTCGGGTCTCAGCCGCCCGGTTCCTCCGGCGGAGCCACGTCCGGACCTTCCGGATCCCGGCAGATGACCTGGATCGCGGACCCGATCACGACCCGCATCGCCGTGCCGAGCCGCTCCTCGCTGATGTTCTCGAAGGTGTCGTGCGGATGGTGGTACCAGGGTTCGAGGGCGATCGTCTCGGGCTCGCGCCAGATGAAGTTGGCGGCGGGGATTCCCACGTCGGCGAAGGCCACGTGGTCGCTTGCGCCGCGCTGGAAGGGCGCACGCATCATCTCTTCGGGAAGCCCGAGCTGCTCACGGGCCGCCCGCGCGGACCGGGCGACCAGGTTGTCGCCGTCCAGCGTGTTCACGAAGAGCTGGGTCTGCGCCTCGCCTGCCGTTCCGATCATGTCGGTGTTGAAGTTGGCCACGATCCGGGCGCGCTCAGCCTCCGAGAGCTGGCTCACGTAGTGGCGGGCGCCCCGGAGGCCGACCTCCTCCGCACCCACCGCGGCGAAGCGCAGCTCGTATCGCGTGGGGACCTGGGCCAGGACCCTCGCGAACTCCAGGAGCCCCGAGGTCCCCGAGGCGTTGTCGCTCGCCCCGGGCGACTTCTCGACCGAGTCGAAATGGGCCGTGAAGATCACGACGGGGGCATCGGGGTCACCCTCGACCGGGCGCGTCGCGATCACGTTCCGCGAGCTCTCGTGGAGATTCACGCGCAGCGTGACCTCAAGCTGCGCATCATCCGTTGCAGCAAGCCTTTCGCGCATAGCATCGGCGGCATCCAGGTTCACCGTCACGAAGGGGATCGACGCCTCTTCCACCGAGACCGTGAACCGCCGCCAGTCCCCTCCGTGGAGGATCGCCGCGCGCGCGCCGGCCTCGGCGGCGGCCGCCAGCCGGGCCTCGGGTTCGACGTCGGTCACCGGCGAAAGCAGGGCGAGCGCGCCCGCTGCCTCGGGGGGGCAGGCCCCCGAGCCGCAGTCCACGACCCGACCGGTGATCCCTCCCGGCGGCGTCAGAAGCGGGTAGTCGGCCGCGGGCGTCTGCTGGATGCGACCCGCCGCCACATTCACGAGGAGGTCCGAGGGCTCCAGGACGTCGAGGTGGGCCACGACCCCCTCCCGTGGAAAGGACTGGATCTCCACGTCGTAGCCGAAGCCCCGGAGCTGGTCGGCGATGTACTCCGCGGCGGCCGCCTCCTCGGGTGAGCTCGCCACCCGGGGCCCGATCTCCACCGAGAGCACCCTGAGGTGGTCCAGCGCCCGCGCCGTGTCGAGCTCGTCGGTGAGCCCCAGGTCACAGGCGGGCGGCGGCGGCTCGGGGTCGGCGCAGCCGGCGAAGGCCACCACCGCGAGGAGCGCGGCCGCGTGCCGGAGGCGGGAGGCGATGGGCCGGGCGACGGGCCCCGGGCAGGCGGGGCCCCGTGACAGGGTTCGGACGACGGTCGGTCGATGCATGCGGCGCGGGGGTTCGGGGACGCAGGGCGACCCCGTTCCAGGTCGCTCGAGCCTTCACCGATTAACGTCCCGGGGGCGGCGCCGCAAGCCGGGACGGATCCCCGGACCCGCCTGGGTCCGCGCTGGGGTGCTCAGGGGAGCGCAAGCCGCGCGATATGCGGTACCTCCAGTTCGTCATACAGCACGCCCCACGCCACACCCTCCCGGAGACGGAGGGGCCGAAAGCCTTCGGGCATGCGGAAGACCCGGGCCTCCGCATCTTCGGAAAGCGTCACGCGAAGCCAGCTCGCCCCGCCGCCAGTACCACCGCCCCCTGACCCCAGTACATGCAACCAGGCGTGGGTGGCCGCCCCGTGCCCGCCGCAGGCGAGCTCGCGGTACTCGGGCATGACCCGGGCCAGCTGGCTCCGGACCTGCTCGTACTCCGACATGAACCCTGCCCTCAATTCGTCCAGGGGCGGCGCCTGGCCCGAGGGCATGGAGGCGATCATGCGTGGCACCAACTCGTCGAAGATGCGGTCCGGCGTGGCCTCGACCTCGCGGGCCCGCGGCAGCGCGACGGTCCCGAGCGATGCGCCCTCCCGATCGACCCGCACCAACGTGTTCCGGACCGGATCGTAGCCCGTGAGGGTGCCGTCGGGGCACTGGCTCCAGAAGGGCATGGGGAGGAAGACCTCCGCACCCGGATAACCTTCCCCCGGCGACGCGAGGTGCTCGCTCGCGCTGAAGACCGGGGACCACGTGGCGTCGGCGGCGGTCGCGTCCACCGTCACGAACTCGGTCTCCCAGAGGAAGAGGGCGTTCCCCGTGGGGCCACCGGGAATGCGGGCGAGGACGACCTCGTCCCCACTTGCCTCCACCCATGCGCGGGCGCCCACAACGAGCGCGTCGCTGAAGTTCGCGGCGCGCATCGGTCCACCGCCGGACTCCCGAAGGGGAAGGGTCCGCATGTCCGCACCTGCGTCGAGGCCGTCCGCGCCACTCACCTTCGCGAGGGTACCTCGCTGCGAATCCCAGCTCCAGACACCCGAGTCGAGGCGCACGAGGGCTGCCGGCTGGCCGAACTCGCCCGGCCCGCCGCCCCGTCGGCCTCCTGCGTGGAGTTCCCGCCCCTCGCCGTCGAGGGCCACGAAGAACGGGGGCGCGTCGTTCAGGATCCAGAGGGAGCCGTCGTCGTCCACCTCGAGATCCACCACGCGAGCCAGGTTGTCGGAGCTTCCAAGCACGACAAGGGCGGCGTCGTCGATGGCCTCGGGGTGGTCGAAGTCCGCAGCGTCGGAGGTGCCGTCGTCCAGGCTGCAGGCCGCGAGCATGGCGGCGGCGACGAGGGCGAGCACAGGTGCCCCGCCGCGGGGAAAGGGGGTGGGTGCACGGTGGTGCATGCGGAGACTCCGGGTGGCGGGGGGCGGTTGGCTGCGGATGCGTTCGCAGCACCGGGCTCGGTGTCGTCTTTCCAGGCCTACGGGGGAGAATCCGGTCGGGTTTCGGAGATGCGATGCAGGGCGGCGATGCGGCCGGTCCGAAGCCATTGCGCCGGGCGACGGTGCGGCCGGTCCGAAGCCAGCGCGCCGGGCGACCGCACCCGCGGGACACCCGGTCCCCTCCTGCCATGGCACCGCCGGTGGCGGGAGGCGAGGGTCTTTGGCGGCCACCCCGCAGTCCCGGGTTGGGGCGTCGCCACTTCGACACCTGTCCGGAGGCCCTCTCGTGCAGAATCGGATGAAACCAGGAATCGTGCGGCCCCCGCGACTGCGGGGCCGGGACGGTGGGCGGCCCTCGGGGCCGCGGGGGCGGGACGGTGGACGGCCCTCGGGGCCGCGGGGGCGGGGAGGCGGGCGGCTCCCGGGGCCGCTTCCTCCCTGCCATGCGGGGCTGCGGTGCGGCCCGTTGTCACGGCGTGAGCAAGGAGTCGCATGGATCTGCCAACCGCCTATGGCCCGGGAGACGATTGGCAGAACGGTCGCGTCATGCCGCGGCCTGCTGCCATCCGCCTCAGGAAGGGCCGCCGTTGGCACGTGGCCGCGGGGCACCTCCCCCGGCGCGCGGTCCCACCTCGAGCGCGTCGCTCGAGCGGCCGTGCCGCGACCTTCGGCTCGCGTCTCTTCCTTCGCCCGCCCGGCCCGCCTCCCATGAACCATTGCGCACCCCCCTTCGAACCATGACCCCGGATGCTGATCGCCGGGTATGTGCGCTCGCCGGGCGGCAGGCCGGCGTCGTGACCCGTGAGCAGGCGCTGGCTGCAGGTTGGTCGACCTGGACAATCCGGCGGCGAGTCAGGGCCGGCTTCCTGCGCGAACTCCATCCGGGTGTGTACGCAGTGGGCATCGCGGATGCGCCCGGTGCCGGGGAAACGGCAGCCCTCCTCGCGGCCGGCGGGGGCGCGCTGCTGAGCCACCGGACCGCGGCCGTCCGGTGGGGATTCGCGCGGCCGGTCAGGGGGGAACCGGTCCACCTGACCCTCGTCGGCACGGGACGAGGCCGCATCCGGGGACTCCGCACGCACCGCGTCCGGGTCCTCGAGCCCGATGAACGCGCGGAGCGCGACGGCTTTCCGTTGACCTCGCCGGGACGGACCCTGCTGGACGTCGCGCACGGCGTCAGCCCTGGCGAACTCGAGGACATGCTCGCCCAGGCCGAGCGTTCCGACCTCGTCCCAGCGACCGCGTGGCCCGACCTGCTGACCCGCTATCGGGGACGCCCCGGCGTCAGGGCCCTGGCGGCCGCCATGGGGGTCCCCGGCGGGCCTGCGCTAACGCGATCGGAAGCGGAACGGGTGCTTCTCGGCGTGGTGCGACGTGCGGGGCTCCCGCGGCCGGAGTTGAACGCGAAGCTCGGACCCTGGGAGATCGACTTCCTCTGGCGGTCGGAGGGGTTGGCGGTCGAGGTGGATGGCTACATGTACCACCGGACCCGCCGCGACTTCGAACGGGATCGGAGCAAGGATGCATGGCTGATGGCCCGCGGGCTGCGCGTCGTGCGCCTGACATGGCGTCAACTCGATCAGGCTCCGATGGCCACCGCGGTCCTGCTCGCGCAGGCCCTCGCCCACGGAGTCCCGGAGGCCCGCATGCCGGACGAACCCCGCCGCGGCTCCTCCCCCGCTCCGGGTTCGCGCCCCGGCGACTACGTCACCTGACGTAGGGTCCACGGCCACGCCGCATCCCAGATTTTCCCCTGTGGCCTCGAGGTGGAGGCTTCGAGGATCGAGGGGGGCGGCGGCGAATGCGCGTCGCATCCCGGTTCCAGGCATGGGAGGTCGCATGCGTGTCTCGGAGTGGATCAGCGTCGGCTTCTTCGGCGGCTTCATGGTGGCCGGGCTGCTTGCGTCCCTCGCCCCGGCGCTGCGGTGGCGCGTGGTCGGACTTGGAGTGGCGGGGATCGTCGCGGCCGTGGCCCTCCCCGTGCTCGAGGGGCCCGCCGGGGGCCGTCCGGGGTGGGGGCTCCTTCGCGATCTCGCCCCGGGCGCCTTCCTCCTCATGGTCTACTGGCAGTCGGGCGCCTTCTTCCGCCGGGGGGAGACCCGGGTCCAGGAGACGCTCCACGCCATCGACAGATGGCTCTTCCCCGG
>JBJHBX010000010.1:0-23219 GCA_050485725.1 Gemmatimonadales bacterium
GGTCGCCCTCTACGACTCCCTCGGCACCCGCGAAGAGGTGCTCCACTTCGACATCGCGCCGCGACCCGGAAACGAGGACCGACCATGAACCCCGAAACCGCCCGGTACAATGCATCCCAGGCTCCCGAAGACCAGGAGACCTGCGACCTCCTGGCGCGGGAGATCGACCGCGGGCTCCCCGAGGCCGAGAACCGGATCTGGCACGCGCACCCCGTCTGGTTCCTCGACGGAAACCCCGTGGTGGGGTACAAGAAGCTCAAGCACGCGGTTCGCCTCCTCTTCTGGAGCGGGCAGTCGTTCGACGAGGAGGGGCTCGAGCCCGAGGGCTCCTTCAAGGCCGCCGAGGCGCGCTACACCGCTGCCGCGCAGGTGGACCGTGAGGCCCTCGCCCGCTGGCTCGCGAAGGCCCGGGAGATCCAGTGGGACTACCGGAACATCGTGAAGCGCAAGGGCCGGATCGAGCGGATCAGGTGACGGGGGCGGCCCAGGCAGGGGACGCGCGCCGCCGTCACCGTTCGGGTCGCATCCCCCGCTTCACCCCCCGCGGGCCAGCTCCCGCCCCAGCGCATCCAGGAGGGACCGGGTCCCCCACTCCCGCATGAGGGGGCCGTCGCCGCCCTGGAACCACGCTCCCTGTTCGGTCATGCGGAGGAGCGTGCTGCCCCCGCTCCCTTCCGGAACGAACTGGAAGGTGGCGAGCGACGCCGAGAAGGGGCGGTCGTCCATGGACATGGTGTAGGCGATGACGATCCGGCGCTCCTTGACAATGTCAAGGATGACGGTGGCGTTCCGGACCAGCATTCCGTGCTCGGTGCTGAAGCTGGCCATCTCGCTCCCCCCGACCCGGAAGTCCAGGGCGTAGTCGTGGACATGGAAGCCCTCGCCCTCGGCAAACCAGCGGCGCTTCGTGGCGGGGTCGGAGAACGCGCGAAACACCCGCTCGACCGGGGCGTCGTAGCGCCGCTCGAGGGTGAAGGACCCGTGGAGGATCTCGTCGGGGCCCAGGGTCGGGACCTCCGGGGCGTCGGGTACGGCGGGGCTCTTCGGGTGGCGGGCCATGGGGGGCTCCGGGTTCGGGTTCGGGTTCCGCTGCGGCTTCGGGCGAGGCTTCCGGTCAGGTTTCGTCCTGGGCGAGGATGTCGCCCAGCCGGTCGAGGCGGCGCTCCCACCGGCGACGCCGCTCCGAGATCCACCGCTCGAGCCCCCGCATCCCCCGGGGATCGATGGCGCAGGTGCGCACGCGCCCCCGCTTCCGGGAGCGAACGAGCCCGCTTTCCTCCAGCACCTGGAGGTGCTGCACGACGGCGGCGGTGGTGAGCCCCAGGGGCTCGGCCATCCGGCTCGCCGAGCTCGGCGCCTGGCTCAGGCGGTCCACGATCCACCGGCGCGTGGGGTCCCCCAGCGCCTGGAAGGCCCGGTCCACGTCGAAGGCGGGATCCGCGTCGGTAGGTGGGTGATGGTCAAGCATGCACTTGAGTATCGGGGGTGGGGGTGGGAAAGTCAAGTCATGGATTGAGCGTTCCCGCGATCTGCGGTCGAAACCGGGGTCCAGGCCGGGGTCCGAGGCCGGGGTCCGAGGAAGGGGTTGGAGGCCCCCGCCGCCGCCGGGCCGGCAATGGATCGACGGAGGGGGTCCCCACCCACATGGCACGAGGCCTCGTTGTCCCTTGGTGCAATGTTTCGTTACACATCTGCTCAAAAGACTGTAATACACGTTGGTATGTCGTGTTCGGTACCCTTGTGCCGCGCCCGGTGCGCGCAAAAAGTGAGCCCCGGTCATCCCCCGGCTCGCTCCAGCGCCGGGCTCGAGCACCCTCAGGGGAACGTGGCCGGTCCGTTGCACAAAAAAGCCTTGTGCTGCCGGGCTTTCGGTCCAAGGTTGCACCCTACGACCGTTGGTCGTCGGCCTTCCCTCCGCCGCGGTGCGGCACCACGGGAAGCAAACCGGCTCGATCCGCGAACCGAACGCGCGGAGGTCTGCGTAGGAGGGGCTCTCCCTCCAGCCGGTGAGATCATGTATGGCCGTGAACCGTGTGCCAGGACCCTGCAAGGTGCCGGGTGTGAATGGCCGTGCGGACGGGTCGCGGTGGAACATGGAGCAGGACCATGGGAACGATCCTCACCCATGTGCGCTCGCCCCACTTCGAGTTCGAAGTCCGGCGGGCGCTCGATGGCGCGAATGCTGCGGGACTCCCCTGGCGTGTGCGGGTCCACCAGTCGTGGGACTCCCTCCTCCTGGCCCTCGAGCAGGAGCGACCCGCGGCCGTGGTGTTCGATCTCGGCCACTCGGGTAGGACCCGCCTGGACGACGTCGTACGGGCCATGGTTCGCCACCCGTGCACGGCCTTCGTTCTCTACGACACAGATCCGGCCAGACTGCGGGCGCAGGACGTCCTCGAGCTCGCCCGGGCCGGTGTCCATTCCGCCGTCACCGCGGGGCTTGACGACGACCCCCGCCACCTGCGGGACGTTCTAGGACGCGCCGTGCTCCGCGGGGTGGACGAGCTCCTGCTCAGGCAATTCGAGGACACCCTCGGTTCGGAAGCCATACGGCTCCTCGCCCTCGTGTTCCGACACTCGCGAGAGGTGGAGCGCGCGGGGGACCTGGCGGACCGCCTGGGAATGAGTTCCCGAACGCTCGAACGCCGTTTCGACGCCTTGGGCCTTGGCACGCCCGACCGGGTCGTCTGCTGGGCCCAGCTGCACCACGCGGCCCAGGTGCTGCTCGCGACAGGAGGAGGCCCCGCGAGGGTTCTGCGGGGGACCCGATTCTCCTCCCCATCGGCGTTCCGGCGGGCGCTCAAGCGTGTCGTGCGGCTCCAGGTCCGGGACGTGCGTTCGGCCCGGGACTCCGAGGCCCTCGCGAGGCGGTTCGCCCGCGCCCTCCCCACGGAGGCAAACGGATCCGGGGCCCGGATCCCCCGCGCCCCTGGCCGGAACGATGCCTCTCCCGGTTCCGGATCCGCGGCGCCCCTCCGGGAGGGGCGGGCCCCGCGGCTCCCGGCGGCTCTCGAGCGCGTCGCGGTTGGCGCCCTCGCGTTGCTCCTTGCGGCCCCGGGCCAGCTGTACGCCGGGCAGGATTCCGTCCGGGTGCCGGTCACCTTCCCCGATCGCCTCGTTCTCGATCGCTCCTTTGGGCTCCAACTGAACCTTCCTGCACCGGACGTGGTGGAGGAGCGCGAAGAGCAGCAGGATGCCGCGCCCGGCCAGGCCGCCTCGGGCGGTACCGTTCAGGTGCTCGAGGCGGCGGCCCTCCGGCCGCAGGAGTTCCTCCGGATGCAGCTACGCCCCCCTCCTCCGGGGCAGACCGAGATCCCCCCCCGGTACGTGCTTCCCGACACCTTCCGGGTACGCGCTCCGGGAGGAGGGCCGGACCTGGCGTTCGTCCCCGTGGCGGAACTCCGCGGCTCCGGGCTCGTCCTCGGCACCGAACCTGGATACCCGTTCACCGGCACCGTCCTCGTGGGCCTCGAGGCCGCGGATTCGCCCGGTGTGCGTGCCCGAACCGGGCAGCGGGTACGCGTGGAGTTCGTGGGCGGGGTGGACCACACGGACCCCGACAGCTTCGAGCTGGACAGCATCGGCCCCCTGAGGCAGGTCAACGTGTCGGTCCGATCGTCCCTCGCCGCAGACGTGGACTCGGTCCCCCTCCGTCTCCGCCTCATGGTGGCCGGAGGCACCGCACAATCCTCGATGGAGATCTCGCTTCCGCTCCACCGCCCGGAGCTCATCGTCGCTTCCCACCGGTCGGTGCTCGGGTTCGGGCTCGGTCGCGCCATTGTTTCCGTAGCGCTTCCGTCGGGGGTGCCCCCCGGTCCCTGGACGGTCCAGATGACCCTCGAAAGCGGACGCGGGAGCGTCTCCCCGTCGGTCCTCGTTCTCGAACCCGGGCGGGTGGACTCGGTCCTCGTCCGGTCCGCCGGGCTGGGCGGCGCCCGCATCCGCGCCCGGAGCGACCCGTTGGCCCCGGGCACCCTCGACCTCGACTACGATCCTCCCCTCGCCCTCCTCGTCGTGGCGCTGCTGGGCGGGCTCATCGGGGGGTTCCTGTCAGGTGCTCGGGGCGCGCCGGCGAAGGAACCCCGCTCCGCCCCCGCACGGGCATTCGTCGCAGCGACGGCGGGGCTCGTCGTCGTCGTGGCTTACGGCGCCGGGCTGAACCTGCTCAACCTGAACCTCGGCGACGGCACCACCGAGGCGGTGGCATTCACCCTCGCCGTGGCCGGCGGTGCGGTCGGCTCCGGCGTCGTCCGGTTCTTCGGCGGGAACTCCTGGTCTTCCCTCCCCCCTGCCCGAGGAGTCGACGCATGAAGATGGAACTCCGCATCCTCGAGCCCCATCCGAAGTTCCACGACGTGGTGCTCGTTGCCGTGCCCGGAATCTACGGCCGTCGAGGTCAGCCCCTCCCGCGTCGCATGGCCAAGCTCGTCCGGCCCGCCGCGGAGGCCCTGGCGGCGGTCATCCGCCAAGTGGCGGCCGAAGGCGGTCACCTCTACATCAGCGACATGTTCCGGAGCGCCGCCGAGCAGCAGCGTGCGCACGAGGACTGGCGGTCGGGTCGGAAGACGGCCTACAGTCCTCCGGCCTGCAACTCGGTGCACGAGGCGGGCCGCGCCATCGACATCGACGCCTTCGACACGGGGATCGGCCACGCCCGGGTCCGGGCGATCCTGAACGCCCACGGGTGGGTGAACATCGTGGACACCCTGACCGGGGCGGAGTGCTGGCACTACGAGTTCCGGGGCGAGCGGTGGGAGCGCTACCGCAGGGAACACGGCTACGCGGCCATGGCCCGGGCCATGAAGGAGGAGATCGGGAACACCGATGTGCGTCCCGTGGCCGACTCCCGGAAGGACGAGGTGCGCAGGCTCCAGGATCGGCTGAACGAACTCACGGGTGCCGGGCTCGCGGTCGACGGCCTCTACGGGCCCCTCACCCGGGCGGCCGTCCGGGCCTTCCAGGAACGCGAAGGGCTCCAGGTCGACGGGGTGGCCGGTCCGATCACCTGGGCGCGGATCCAGTCGCTGGTCGAGGCGCGCGCGAGCGCCTGACCCCTCTCCGGGCACGGGCCGCAACCCCCGGGGCTTCGCTTTCCCAGACGAGCGCTCCGTAGGCGATGCGGCAGAGCGGGGCGGCCCCGGGGGGCCGCCGGGCCCATGGGACGCGGGCGAGGGCGCCGGCCGGCCCCGCGAGCTCGGTCACCCCCGAACGGGCCGCGTGGGTCACCGCATCCCGAAGCGCCCATGGGTGGGCGTACCACGGCGTCACCAGGGTCGCACGGCCCGGGTTCGCCAGGGCCCAGGCGGTGCCCCGACCGACGAGCTCCACCCCCTCGCGGAACCCGGGAAGCCGCCGGAGGTCCAGGGCGTGGAGGAGGGCCAGGACGTTGGCGTTCACCA
This sequence comes from Gemmatimonadales bacterium, assembly GCA_050485725.1. Lineage (GTDB taxonomy): Bacteria > Gemmatimonadota > Gemmatimonadetes > Longimicrobiales > Gaopeijiaceae > SKNW01. The sequence goes on from JBJHBX010000010.1 coordinate 5,400, forward strand.
CGAGGTCCACGATCCCCCCCGGCTCCGCGCACCGGCCGTCCTCCGGGACCCACGTTCCGAACGCCCCGGGCACGAACCAGCCGGGGCGCGCCCCCGGGGGGGCCGGAGCCCTCGAGATCACCGCCAGGTGTGCCACCGGGGCCCGAAGCCTCCGGGCGTCCCGCCGTCCGGCCCGGAGGAGCTCGGTGGTGGCCCGCGCCGTGTCGTCGAGATCCGGCGGAAGGGTACCCGGAAACCAGCCCGGCTCGGCGCCCCGGGGCCAGAACCCGAAGGCACCCGGCATCCCGGGCAGCTCGCATCGCTCGAGGGCGTCGAGCGCACGGGACTCGGCCCGGTGGAGCCGCGGGCTCCTCCGGGGCGCACCCGGGGGCCGCCCGGCGGCGCCGGAGCGGAGCGCCGTCCGGCCTCTGCCCCGGAGGGACCGGAGGGTAAGCGCCGTGACGGTGGCGTTCCCGTCGTCCACCTCCCGCCCGTCCACCCGGACCCGGGCGGCGAAATGCCCGTCAGACCTCTGGAGGTGCAGGAGCCGGTCCAGGGTGTTCACGGGCCCGCGGGCGGCGGGGGGCAGAGTCCGACGGCCACCCGGAGATGTCCCTCCGACACGGCGAAGGCGAGCATTCCGTGGTACGTCCTGGGATCCCGGCGATCCTGGACGGGCCGGGTCACCGCCGCGTAGGGTCCCGGGTCTCCTCCCATCGCCTCGACAAGCCTCAGGAAGGCCCGGCGGACGACGGCATCGGAGCCCGCGGCGGAGCGCGCGAAGAGGTAGAGGGTCAGGGTCCCGGGGGTCCAGCTGAGCCCGGCCCGCCCTCCGGGGAGGGCCCGGGGCAGGCGCCGCCCGGCGGCCTCCTCGATGGCCTCGCCGAGTCGGGGCCACGCATCGCCCAGGCCGCACCTTCCGAGCTGGGCCTCGAGGTGCCAGGGCTCGAGCCGATCCACGCTCAGGTAGCTCTCCAGGGCCCCGGAGTCGAGGCGCGCGGCGGTCATCTGGAGGCGGGGTGACGAAAGGGACGGATGCGCCCAGGGGGCATCGGCGCCGGACAGGGGGAGCGGTCGCTCCGGGGTCAGGTAGACCTTCCTCCGGATCCCGCTCGGTCCGGCGCGCCCACCGAGCCAGACCGAGCCGGCACCGCTACCCGGCCCATGCACCTCGGCCAGGAGCCGCCGGCACCGGGCATCGACCCCGGGCGCCGCGTGGGCCAGCGCCCGATCCAGCCGCGCCCGGGAGGTCGCCTTCACCGGCGCCACTTCGCACGTGAAGCCGGCGAACCCGGTGGCCGCGTCGAAGAGGAGCTCGACCGGGTACCCGTCGCCCGTGAGTTCGCTGAAACGCCAGTCGGCCTCCTTCCGGAAGTCCGCGAGGAGGCCCAGGAGCTCGGCGTCGACCAGGTCCACGGCCGAGGCGGCAGCTCCTCCCGCCCGGAGCCGTGCCAGCGCGCGATCGAGGTCCGCCCTTCCCCGGCGCACCCCGTCCGCCGCCCCGGCCGGGGCCCCCGACGGGTCAGGAGCCGGGTTCCGGGCCGGGTTCCGGGGCGGGTCCGGACGGCGGAGAGACGGCGACGAGGGTGTCATCGGTCACGACGGGGGCGGTCCGGATCATCCTGTGGTCCGGGCCCAGGAAACTGACGCGGTAGGTGAACTCCCGGTGGTCCGGGTCCAGGAGCGCGATCCTCAGGTGCCCGCGCTCCGGCTCGAAGCCGTCGAGCTCGATGCGGGCGGTCCGCCGGTAGCCGTTGTCGGGGTCGTCGTATTCCACGTCGACGAAGGCGAACCGGACCTCACCCGGTGCCCAGGCGGGAACGAAGTCGATCTCGAGGGCGCCGGTGAAGGGGTCGTTGACCGGAAGGGTGCTCCCGGTGTGCGTGCGCGGTTCGCTCTCCCGGGTGGTGCCGTCGGTGAGGTGGGCCCGGACGACCGAGGTGTAGGCGAACGGCTCGCCTCGCGGCGTGCGGATCCTCCACCGCTGCTCTCCCGGGTCGTCCGAGGTGAAGGTGAAGGTCCGGGTCGTGGTCCACCCCGACTCCGACGCGTAGGTGAGGTCCACGTCGAGGGATCGGACGATCCCCCAGTCCACGTCGCCGGGGGCGAGCCTCACCTCGTGGAAGTCCAGGTGCTCGGCGGGGTTCACCGCAAAGGTCCGCTCTTCGGACTCCTCGAATCCGGCGTCGAAGGATGGGGACTCGCCCAGCCAGTCGCTGTCGGGAGAAAAGTGGTACCGGATCCCCCGGCGGTACGAGAGCGCCCCGGGCCCCCGGAGAAAGAAGCCCTCGCGGCGAGGACCCCGGTCCTCGGGGCGGAAGACGAAGTCCCGGTGGATGACGCCGCCCCGGTCCTCGTCGGACCCGTAACGGATGTCCACGTGCGCCGAAGCGAGCCCCAGGCGTTCGAAGTCGAAGGGGGCGTCCACCTCCAGGTTGAGCTCCCGGAAGAAGGGATCGTCCAGGTCCACTTCCACGAAGTGTTTCTCGGAGTCCTCGAGGTCGGCGGCGAGGAGCCCGATGAACCCCTGGGGGGCGTAGGTCCGCTTCACGGCCCCGGTGCGGTTGTACACCATCTTGAAGCGCTTGCGCTCGTCCTGGTGCACGAACCGCAGCCTGAAGGTGAGCTGGGGCGTCGCGCCGGCACCCGGGGGCGTCGGAGTCGGGGCCGGCGTCGGCGTTGGGGTCGGCGTCGGGCGCGGCGTCTCCCCACCCCCGGGTGGGCGGGGGGGGGCCGGGGGGACCTCCCCGGGAGGCGGTGGGGGGGGCGGCGGCTCGGTCCCTCCTTCCCGGGCGATCCGGCCCTCGATCCGGACCTCGGGCTCCCGGGGCCCGTGCTCCGAGATCTCGACCACCCGGTCGTCGCTGGGCAGGTCCGGGCTCGAGACCCGCCCGGCGTTCCGGGCCCGGGCCGCGCCCTGGTGGGCGGCCACCCGGATCGACACCCCCGCCTCACGAGCGTAGGCCTCGGCGATCTGCTGTCGCCGGTGCGACAGCCTCAGGTTGTGCTCGTTCGCCTCGGGACGGTCCTCCCAGCTTGCGTGGGCTTCGATGTCGACCATGTCGGACCGCAGGCAGTTCCGAAACCAGTGCCGGAGCGCCTGGGCCCCCGATCCCTGCGCGCACCCCGAGGGATCCGACGAGCCGTCGAAACGGGTATCGCCCGACGGCGAGGCCAGGTACTGGTCCCGGGTTGCGGCGGAGAGCTCGAAGTTCCGGTGCCCCGACCCCCTGGGCCTGTCGAACTCGAAGAAGGCCTTGAACATGCGCGGCTCGACCGCCGTCCACCGGGCCACCACGGACCGGCCCTGTCCGGCGGGGACCTCCAGGGTCAGGGTGCGCCCCTCGAGGGCGACCGGGGTCCCGTCCACCTCGACCACCGGGGGGGCACTCCCGCCGTGAAAGACGAGGCGCTCGCGATCCCCCTCGGTCGACGCGGTGAACTCGACGCGCCGGTCCGCGGGGGTGGGGTCGGGTTCGGTGCGCGTCACGTTCCATGTGGCCGGCCGCCGCTCGGGGGTGCGGGGCATCGGGGAGTCCGGCGCCGGATCGGAGGTGGGCCTCGGCGCCTCCGTGGCGGTTGCTCCGGCTCCCGCACCCTCCTCCCGTGCCGGGGTCGCGGTCGCGCTTCCCGCCGGCGCGGTCGTCGTGCTCCCCGCGGTGGTGGCGGTAGGGCTCCCGGTCGAGGCACCCCGGGTTCCCCCGGGCGTGCCGGAGGCTTCCGGGGTGGCGGTACCCGGAGGCGTGCCCGACTCCGATCCGCCCGGGCGGTTTCCGCCCGGGGTGGCACCGGCGGCGGCGCGGGCCGCCTCTCCGAGCGCGGCGACCGGGTTGGACGGGTCGCTCCCGTTCCCATCCTCCCAGACCCCCTTGAACGTACCGAGCGAAGGGCGGAACCAGTCGGCGAGAATGTTTTCCTTGAAGAACTCGAGCGCCCAGGACTCCTTCTCCGCCCGGTCATCGGCGCCGGAGAAATCGATGACCTCGATCCGGATCACCCCCTCCTGCCGGAGGCGTTCGAAGCCCGCGTCGATCCCCAGCTTCAGGAACGCGTACTGTCCCTCCAGGCTCGCGCTGAAATGGGTGTAAATGCGGTCCAGGTCCGCCTCGATCCGGACGTGGAGGGCCGGATGGAGGATGGAGTATTCGAGGCGGTAGAGGACGCCGACCGGGGTCGTGCCCTGCTCGAGGGCCTGGTCAAGGATGATGGCCCCCTCCTGCGACAGGACGAGGCTGAACATGGCCGAGTTGTCCCCGGCGAGCGACGGCACCGTCGCGCCGAGGATTCGCTCCACGGCCTGGATGGCCCCTTCGGGTGGGGGCTCCGCCACGGCGGTTCCCCCGGCGCCCTGGAGGTCCAGCGCCACGCACTCCACGGTTCCCGAATCGAAGGGGACCGGCGACAGGGTCACCTCGCCGGAGGCCAGCCTCGAGACCGCCGAGCGGATGCGACGTTCCTGGTCCGGCTCCAGGCGCAGATCCGTCTCGAACATCAGGAATCCGCCGCCACGCGCTCCCCCCTCCACGGCCGCCGGCCGGTAGCGGATGAAGGTGAGGGCCGCGCGGCCGTCGTCCCGGCGGCGGCTGATGCGCACCGGGGCCGGGAGGTACCAGAAGTGGTTCGGGTCCGCATGGTCCGAGTACACGGTGACGCCGTCGACCACGAGGGTGCTGGTGCCGAGTTGTTGCATGGCGGGTGCTCCTGCGGATCAGAGGGGCGGAATGACGAGGTCCCCGTCGGACCCGTCGGACCACTCGGTCTGACGGACCATTCCGTTCGAGAACTGGAACCGCGCACGGTGCCGGTACGACGTCCGGAACTCGTCGACGAAGTCGAACTCGAAGTACCGCTCGTCGTTGGGGTCGGTGAACCGGAATTCGTCGTTGTAGGAGAGCCCGCCCTCGGGATCCTCGTACGAGAGGGCGGCCGCGACCTCGCGGATCCGGCCTCCGAAGGGGATCGTCGGGTCGGGCCGGACCCGGACCACCCGGTGCCCGATCATGTCGGCGCGGAGGAAGACCCGGTTCTCACGAGTCACCGAGGGAGGGATCGTGCGGACCCTTCCGTTGGCGAAGAGCATGGTGACGCGGTACTCGACGCTCCTCCGCTCCGGGTCGACCAGGTCCACCTCGAAGGTGGCCCCGTTGGGTTCCTGGGCATTCATCCGGAAGGCCTGTTCCCGGTGGACGTCGTTGGCCGGGTCGTGGTAGGTCGCGTCCACGAAGATCTGCCGGACCTCGTCCCAGGAGACGGCGGGGACGAGTTCCACCCTGCGCTTGCGGGGGAAGGGGTCGCGGATGCTGATCTGCGGGTCGTCGCGCACTGCCCAATCCCACTCGATGTCGCGGTGGTCACGGCTCCGGAAGACGATGCGGCACTTGTACCCACGCCGGTCGGGATCCACCCCGAACCGCCGCCAGATGCGCTCCGGTGTCTGCTCGTCGAGGGTGAGGACCTCGTCGAGCCGGATTCGCGCGTCGTCGTCCAGGTAACGGAGGTGCACCTCGACCCGGTGGTACCGGTCCCACGGGAAGTCGGTGGCCACCACCGGGATCTCCTCGATCTCGAACAGGTCCCGGGGGTCGATCTCCAGGACGTCGGAGGTGACCTCGAACTCATCCGACTCGAGGAGTCGGGGGCGTTCCCCCCGCTGCGTGCCCTGAAGCCGGACCTGGTACCGGGCCCGCACCGGGCGCATCATCATTCCCCCCCGGTTGAGGCGGCTGGGCCACTCCAGCTCCACCTCCGGGCGCCCGGGTTCCAGGAGCGCAGTGCGATGGGCCTCGCCATACCGGAGATCGGCCTGGATCGAGACCACTTCGTCTCTCTCGAAGTCGGAGCGAGCGATCACGCGGAGTGCCCGGCGCTCGAACCAGGGGTCGTTCAAGTCCACGGACCGGATGAACCGCTCCACGTCCATCCCTTCCTCCCGCAGCGGATGCCAGAGCCCGGCGAGGTGTCCCTGTGGATGGATACTCCGCTGCACGGCGGTGCGCTCGCTCATGTTCACCGCGAGGGTCTTTCGATCGAGCCGCTGGATGTCCGCCTCGCGGTACGAGAAGGACGCGATCCCCGAGAGCCCACCGGTCGCCCCCACCAGGGCAAGGTTCTCCACCGTATCGGAGAACCGGGACCAGCCGTCGGGCTCGCCGGGCCGGAGGGGGTCGAGGGTGGGCTCGAAGAACGACTCGGTGATCATCTCGCGGACCTGGTTCACCGCACGTTCCTTGCGGGCCTCGACGCCCCCGAAGTCCTCGGCGCCCTCGGGAATGAAGCCGTCGACCTCGAGGGTGATGATGCGCTCCTCGACGAGTTCGTCCACGACCTTCGAGATATCGGTCGAGTAGATGATGGTATCGGCCTGGAACTGCTCGGACATGTGGTGCTGCACCCGGGTCCAGTCCACGTGGAGGCGCACGTGGTACGCCGGCATCAGCCCCCAGAAGGTGAGCGAGTAGATGATCCCGATCGGGGAAAGGGCCCCCTGGAGGGCTTCCTCCACGAGGGTGGTGGCCTCCGGGTTCAGTTCCACCGAGAACGCCGCCTGGTTCGACCCGTAGAGCGAGGGCTTGGCGTGGTGGGAGAAGCGGACCTTGAAGATGCTGTTTTCCGGGCGGGCGGCCGGATCGTCGTCGCTTGCGCGGCCGAGCATCATCATCCGGACGGTGCCGTCCACGAGGGGGATTGGGGCGAGCCGCGGGACGTCACGGAGCCGCTCGCGGGAGCGGATCTCGCGGGCGACGTCATCGAGGACGCTTTCGTCCACACCGAGGTTCACGTCGAAGTCCAGGATCCCCCCGCTCTGCGCGTGGCTCCGGTACTTGATCAGCTGGAGCGACGGGGCGCCGTCGCCGCCCGGACCCTCGAGGCGGGTGAGGCGGGGGTTCGCGGGCATGTAGTAGTACTGCCGGGGGTCGGCGTGATCGGCGAGCACGGTGACGCCGTCGATCACGTGGTAGGGGGGGTTCAGGTAAAGCATGGAGCCCCCCTCAGGCCGGGTTCGCGGGATCGAGGATCAGGCTGGGCTGATCGGTGTCCTCCCAGGCGGTCTCGATCCTCGTCCCGTCGGTTCTGAAGTAGACGGCCTGCCAGCGGTACTGGTGGGCCGACCCGTTCGTGAGCTCGACCGTCCAGGTTGCCGGCATGTCGTTCGTGGGAGAGAACACGAGGTCCCGGCGCGCCTCGGCGCCGGTGTCGGGGTCCGTGTGGCGGAGGCGTACCTGCGCGAGCCGCATCTCGCCCCAGTCGATGAGGGCCGGGATGACCTCCACCTCGAGGAATCCGGCCACGATCCTGCCCACCATGATCGTCGCCGCGCGGGTCTCGGTGAGCGGGATCTCCTCGACGGTTCCGTCGCGGTAGGTGATGCTTCCCGAGTAGCGCACGACGCCCGCGGAGGGGTCCACCACCGGAATCGACCAGTCCACGAAGGGGTTGTCCCGGCTCAGCGCCACCGAGTGGCTCTGCGCGTAGTCGTTTCCGGCGTCCTCGTACTCCAGGTCCAGGAAGATGGTCTGGATCAGGTTCTCCATGTCTCCGGCGGTGCGGATCGCCACCTGCTTCACGGCGCCGAACGGGTCGTTGATCGGGAGCTCCGGGAGCCGGCTCTCCTGCCAGTCCACGTCGAAGCGCTTCCCGTCGCGCATGAAGTAGCGGGCCTTCCACTTGTAGGGCCGGTCCGCGGTCTGGAAGATGACGTGCTGGAAGCGGTGCTCGGGCCGGTCCTGGCTGAGGGTGAACTGCTGTTCGATCGGCGTGACCCCCTCGCCCTCGTAGCGGAGGGTCACCTGGGCCTGCCGGACCTGTTCGAAGTCGATGTCGCCCGCCACCACCAGTACGTCCAGAACGCCGAGGTCGCCGACGTTGATCACGACCTCGTTGCCGCGGGTCACGAAGCGCTCGGACTCGAACCGCCGCTGCTGCCCGCGGTAGTTCACCATGAACGAGTAGTTGAAGTCCCACACGTTGTTCTCGACGTAGGCCGCGAAGTGGGCCACGTCGTCGGGTGAGGTGAAGGCGAACTCGCGTGCCACGGTCGAGCGTCCCTCGTCGTACTCGAGCTGGGCGGTCACGCTGTGGATCGGGAGGGTCTCGAAGTCGGCGTTCACCCGAATGGCCACGTTCAGCTGCTGGAAGAACGGGTCGTCCAGGTCCACCTCGTGGAAGTAGTCGGCGGGGTTGATGGGGTTGCCGTCGGCGCCCTTCAGGTTCGTGATGTTCGGGAGGGTGCCCTGTGGAGCCACGTTCCACTCCACCGGCTGCCGCTCGCGGAACCGGAGGTCGAAGCTCGCGATCTTGGTGGTGGAGATGTCGCGGGTGATCCTGCGCTTCCCGTCGTGGTCGTGTCGCTCCTCCTCGAGCGCCGCCGGGATCTGCTCGAGCATCCTCCGCTCGGCGGCGTCCTCGAGCATCCGGAAGGCCCAGTCACGGAGATCCTTCTTGATCTTGTCGTCGGTGAGGCCGCCGAAGTCGATGTTCAGGTCCATCGAGTCGGAGTTGCGGAACGTCTCCCGGATCGTCTCGCGGTAGTCGTTCTGGCGCCAGAGCTTCCAGTCGATGTCAACACGCTGGTAGAAGGAGTAGAATGCCTCGGATCGGAACCGCCCGTGGATGTTCACCGGCGGGAGCGCGGCCATGAACTTGAGGTCGTAGACGACCTGGACGACGCCTCCCCGCCCCTGGAGCGCGGTCTCGAAGAGGGTGGCCCCCTCTGGGCTCAGCTCGAGGGCGAAGGGGGTGATGTTCTTGCCGAAGAGCGACGGCTTTCCGGGGTTCGCCACCCGCTCGATGAGGGTGCCACCGTCGGCCTGGAGGAGGAGGCCCGCCTCGCCGTCGGTGTAGGTGATGGTGCCGAGCTGCACGGTCGGCGGCTGGGCCCGGATGCGCTGATAGTGGCGGTTCACCTGCGTCTGCAGCTCCTGCCGGATCTTCGCCTCCTTGTCTTCCGGAACCACGAACTCGACGTCGAAGAAGCAGTAGCCGCCTCCTCGCTTCCCGTCGGAACGTTCGATCGGCATGCGGTACTTCAGGAACTTGAAGACCGGCTCCCGCGTCGTGTCGTCGATCCGGAAGCGCGGCTGTTCGGGGAGCAGGTAGAACACGTGGCGAAGGCGGTCGTCTCCGAAGACGGTGACGCCCTCGATCGTCTGTACCATGTCGATGCGGAGCATCGGGTCCTCCAGGGTGGTGGTGGGTGGGCGTGGACGGTTCAGGTGCCACGGTTTCGGACCGTGCTCCTCGCGTCGGTGAGCAGGTCGGCGAGGTCGGCGGAGGATTCGAACGCTTCGTCCTGGACGACGGTGCGGGTGACCTCGACCTCGAGATCGGACTTGCTCTCGTCGGGCTCGCCGAGCCCGGAGGCGGTCGTCGATCCGAGGCGGTCCAGGGCCTGGAGCGCGCCCTCCAGGAGTTCGCGGCGCACCTGCCGGACGAGGCCGTCGGGGGCGTCGGGGGGGGCCGTGAGTTCGATGCGGAGGACCCCGGACGCGGCCGCTTCCTCGAGATCCGCGGGGGCACACGGCGCTCCATGGAGGAGCTCCTCGGGGTCTCCGGTCAGGGTCCCGTGCACGGTGATCTCGTACGGCACCGTTCCTGCGACCCGGACCCGGACCCGGTCGCGATCGCCGGCGAATGCCGCCCTGAGCGCATCCAGGTCCGGTCCGCTGAAGGCGCCGCCCAAGGCGGCGGACCAGGGCGGGACGCCGGAACCTGCGGACCGGGCCACCGTTCGCTCATGCTCGTTCTCGTTCTCGCCCTCGCCTTCGGGGGCCAGGAGGCGAACCTCGCGAACACGGGCCGGGGCGGGCTCGAGGGGGACTTCGGCCGGGGGCAGCCCCAACTGCTCGGCGAGCCCGGCTCGTAGCGCTTCGACGGCCTCCGGGGCGGCCGCGAACTCGACGGTCAGCGCGAGGAACCCGGTCCCTGCCGCCTCCAGGAGGTTGGCCTCCGGGTTCCCCGAGGGATCCGTGCGGACCCGGGGTGCTCCCGGCACGAACCGGATTACGCCGCCGGGCGTGGGGGTGCGCCACCAGTGCAGTCCGGCGAGCTCGCCGGAGGACGCCGCGGTGGTCACCGGACCCCCGGGGCCGGCGCATCGACCTCCACTGTGCCGAGCCGGAGCGGAATGTCGGGATCGAGCGGACCCCGCCAGGCTTCCGACGGGTCCTGTCCCTCCCGGTGGGGGCGCCAGCAGTAGCCCGGTCGAAAGGGCGTATCGGCGAAGTACGTCCAGGTGCGCCTCGGGCGGCCCCGGGTGAGCGCCACCGTCACGAACTCCGGAAACGGCTCGCCCTCGGCCCGAAGGTCCACGGCGACCGGTCCCGCTTCCGATTCCGCGAGCACGAGCTCCACGCTCCGCGGTCCGTAATCCGGAAAGAGGTGGAGCCCGAGCGCGAGCGAGCGAACGGGAAAGGGGCCGAGCCGGAGCGCCCCGCCCCGTCCGTCTCGGGGCGTCGCCTCGACCTCGAGTCGGGCCTCCCGGGGGGGCGGGCCTTCCACTTCCAAAGCCTCGACCTCCTCGCCGGACTCCACTGCCAGCGCGACCGCAGGGCGTCCGGCGCCGAGGGCGAATCGCTCCGGAGGCCCCGGATCTCCTCCCGGGAAGAACTCCAGAACCACGTCTGCCACCGCGAGGAGCCCGGGGTCCGCCTCGATGGAGGCGAAGGCCACGGGGAAGTCCTGCGGCTGGAGGAGGGTCCGCTCCGATCCCGGAAGGGAGGGGCCGTCGAGGCGCACGACCTCCTGTCCGCGGCGTACCACGGCGAAGCTCGTGACCTCGAAGGATCCCGGTTCCCCGGGGCCGAAGCGGAGCACCGCCCGCCCGGTATCCTCCGAGGGGCCGAACCGGACCGTTTCCACGATCGGGTCCACCCTTCCCGGAGGGTTGGGCGGCGCCGAGAGGACGGCGCCGAGTTGGAGTACCCCCACGCGCAAGGGGGGAAGGTTCGCTCCCACCTCCACCACGCGTCCCCCCGGGTCGAAGGCGGGAACCACCACCGACCGGACGATCCGGTCCGCCCCGGCCCCCCCAACGCCGTCCCGGGCCTCGGCCATGGGGTCGAGTTCCACGGCGTAGATGCGCGTGGCGGTCACCGGCCGGGACAGGTCCACCGTCCAGTGCCATCGTTCCCGGTTCCGGGATCGATGCATCGCGTACCCTGGTCTCCCATCGTCGTCGTCCGGCGGCCCCACCGGTTCGCCGTGCCGGGTCAGGAAGGCGTCGGCGAGGGCCTCGGCGAAGGTAGAGCGGTCCTTGTCCGGGACCTCCGCCTCGTCTTCGAGCGAAAGGGAGTGCGCGTCCAGGAGCCGGAGGACCCCCGACACCACCTGGGGCCTGTCCAGGACGTAGGTGCCCTTGCGGATGAGTGGGTTCGCCGCGGTCAGGAGGTCGCTCGGGTCGAAGGAGACCCGACCCGGGAACACGGGGCTTCGACCGGGCACGGTGAGCCACGCGGACGCGGATACGAGAAGGGCTCCGCCCTCGATCCCCCCGCGGAGGAGGTCGGCCTCGGCGGTCCGGAGCCGGAATTGCGCGCGGCTCCGTCCCAGCTCGTTCCAGGCCAGGGCCCGGGGCTCCCGGAGCCCGCTCGGAAGCTCGATCTCCGGGGCGCTACTCCAGCGAAGCCACCCTCCCTGGGCCACTGCGCCCCGGATCGATGCCTCCGGGTCCACGCCACGGACGCGACGGAGAGATTCCTCGTCCGGTCCGTGCGTGCCGAGGCTGAACTCCACGAGGGCGTAGGGCCGGGGCGGAAGCATGGGGTTCGAACCCCGGACGTAGGTGATTCGCAGGCCGGGATCCTCTCCGCCTACCCCCCGGAGCCCGAGCGAACGGGGGATCGCCACGTAGCACCCCGGGGCGCCCGCGGCCCGGAAGCACCGTCCGCCGGAGCCCTCGACAGGTTGTCCGAAGTCCGGCGCCACCGGACCGGGCACGAGGGGCGCGGGTGTCACGGGGCGAGCCTCGGATAGAGCATCGCGCCCTCGTGGTCCGTCCAGGAGCCGGTCGTGGATCCGCCCCGTGCACGCACGGTCGTCACGCGGTAACGGAAGGCCAGCGAGCTCCGGGCGGCCCGGTTCAGGAGTTCGTCCAGCGGACGGTGGAGCCATCCACGTGACTCGAGCTCGTCGCGGGTCAGTCGTACGGACGTTCCGCCTTCGAGTTCGACGACCAGGACGCGGATCGGGTCGCCGTCGTCCGCCTCCCCGGGCTCGAACCAGTCCTCGAGCGCGAAAACGTCGACCGGCCGGGCGTAGTCGGCGGGGGCGGTCGGGTCGAGTACGGACTGGGTCACCGCGTCGCGGTCCACCTCGACCCGGAGGGCATCGGGGAGCACGGTGACGCGGCACCCCTCGAGGTCGAACGGCGCGTCGGGGAGGCGGAGTGAGGCCTCGAACTCGGATCCGGGCTCGAGGCGCGCCGGAAGGGCCACCGCGTCCCCCTCCCTCTCGAGGGACACCAGTTCGAGTTCCCGGACGCCTCCGGGGACAAGGGCCCGGAACCGGAGTCCCTCGACCTCGACCGGGCTCTCGATGGCCTGCACAACCCGGACCCGTACCGTCCCGTCGGGGCGGACCGCGGGCGGTCCCACGTCGAAGACGGGCCCCGCGAGCCGGTCGAACCGGGCTTCGACGGACACCCGTTCCCGGGTCCGTTCTTCGGATCCCACCGGGACGTCCACGTCGCCGGCGAGCGGCGAGACCCCCTCGGTGAAGAGGCTGTCGTACAGGTTCTGGAACTGGTCGAGCGTCAGGACGAGGTCGAGCCGGAAGCCGGTCCTGAGGTCCACCGGGACCCCTTCTCCGAGCTGGTCGACGAGGGGTGCGCGGAGACGGGTCCGGAGCAGGGACCACGGCTGGTTGAGCGGCTCGAGCCGCACCCCTTCGGAGGCCTCGCGCATCCCCGCCGGGAGGTGCCTGGCCAGGGCGCTCCTCGCGTGTTCCAGCCGCCCGAGGTCCACGTGGGGGGCACCCACGAGGGTGAGGTAGACCTCCGACGCACCCGGGTCTTCCGCCTGCGCCACCGAGACGACGACGAAGGGGTCGTGGGGGGGCTCGGGGCGGCGCGCGATCCGGAATGCATCGGGAAGGAAGTAGAAGAGTCCGGGGTCGTCGAGGTCCTCGTAGTAGCTGAACCACCCCTCACCGAAGGAGACCTGGCGGAGGGTGAGTCCCCCGGTGGAACCCGAGACCCCCGCCGCCCCATCGAACACGTAGGGGTGCAGGTCCGGTTCGAAGCAGAAGGGAACGGGGCCGATCTCGAAGTCCAGCGTTCGCGTGGTTTCCCGGAAGAGGGACTCGGCCGGCGCTCCCCGACGCGGTCGGCGGGAGGATGCATCCGGTTCCCGGTGGTCCCGGACCCGAGGCGTCCCGGGGTTCGCGTCCAAGACGAGGTTCTGCCGAACGGCGGAGCTGCGGGCGGCCTCGAAGGCCGCGCGGGAGAGGATCGGCCCCGGCGAGCGCGCCCCCGGAGGCGGCGGGGGCGGGGGCGCCGCCACCGGCACGGCCACGCGGATCGACCGGCGCGCAAGGAGCACCGGCGACCGTCCGGGGTCCCGGAGCACACCGTAGACGGCATTGAGCTCGAGGTCCGTGAGGTCGAGCACCGCCTCGATGGCGTCCTCCTCCTGCCGGATCTCCTGGAAGACGAGCTCCTTGTAGGCGGAGTCGGCCGACTGCGCGATGCGAAAACCCAGAACCAGGGCCAGGTCGTGAGGGAGAGGCTCGCGCGGACCTGCATCCTCCTCGTCAGGCGGCGGTGCCACCGCCCGCATGGCCACGGTGAGTCGGCCACCCGCCTCCGTGGCCTCGATCCGAACGCCGAACCGGTGCCCACCGGTGGAGGTGGGCACGGTCGTAACCTCGTAGCGCGGCAGGTAATAGCGGCGCGACGCGTCGGTGGGATCCTCGAACCGATCCAGGTCGGTGACCACGCCCGTGGGGGCGATCGGGACGGAAAGGGAGGCCCGATCAACCCCGCCATGGGCGGTGGGGACACCGTGGAGGCTCGCCGCGATCGTGGGTCGCAGCCAGCGCGCATCCTCGATCCCGGTAAGGGTGATGTTCATCGCGGCGGGGCGAGCCGGGTCCAGGACGGGCGGCGGTGGGGGCCGGTCGGGCGCAGGCGGGGGCGGGGGGGAAGGACGGAGGGGTCGTGACCTGCCCGCGTCGGCGGCGCCCTGGCCTCGGGAAGACCCGGTTCGCACCACGACCTTGCCGCCCTGCACAGGGGCCGGCGAAGCCTCGCGACTCCGGATTGCGGCCGCCGGCTCGACCCGGACGGTGGCGTACGCCGCCGGGTCCTTGAGGCGGGCGATCCCCGAACGGAGCACGTCGGGGGAGAGGGCGAGGAGGGGGGGGGAGGGTTCTTTCTTTGACATGACGGAGGACACCGGTCTCGAAGGAGCCTCCACTTTGGGAGGCCAAGACCCGGTCCCGCGAGGACCGATCGCGACAGAACGGCCCAGATCGCGACACGCTCGCTATGGCGCTCGCGCGCTCCGGCAGGAACGAGGGATGCGGCGTACCCTGGGGCCCCCGGCTCTCGCCCTTCGTTACGCGTTCCACCGTGCCGGCCCCGGCCCGAACCGCTCGGCCCGGTCGCCGGGGTTGACGAGGGCACAGGTCTCCAGGGAGAGGCACCCGCACCCGATGCACACGCCAAGGTCGTGCCGGAGTCGCTCGAGCTCGGTGATCCGGGCGTCGATCCGACGGACCCACGGCTCCGACAGCCGGGCCCAGTCCTCGCCGGTGGGGACCCGGTCCTGGGGGAGCCGCCCGAGCGCCTGGCCGATCTCGTCGAGGGAAAGCCCGACACGCTGCGCGAACACGATGAAGGCGATCCGGCGGAGCACCGCCCTCCCGAACCGCCGGTGCCCCGAGGGGGCCCGGTGCGAATCGATGAGTCCTCGTTCCTCGTAGAACCGGATCGCCGACGGGGTGACCCCGCTTCTCGCGGCGACGGCACCGATCGAGAGCGCGTCGGAAGGGGGGGCGGGGAGGGGGACCACGGGAGGTGGAATGCCGCGCATGGGAGGGACTCGTCGTGGGGCGGGGTCGTCCGGCCCCGCACCGCCGGGGAGGTGGCCACGGCCGTCCGGGTCATCGCCGCCGAAGGGGGGCGCCTCGCGGTGAAGGGCGGGGGGCACGGCTTCGCCTCGATCGGTGTCAGGACCGGGCTCCCCATGCTGGACCTCTCGGCCCTGGCCTCGGTCACCGTCGACCCCGGGGCCCTCCTCGCCCGGGCCGGGGGCGGCGCCACCACCGGGGCCTTCACCCGCGCTGCCGGGGCGCACGCCCTCGCCACGGGGTTCGGGGACTCGCCCAAGGTCGGGCTCGCCGGCATCACCCAGGCCGGGGGGCTCGGCTTCCTCCACCGCCGCCTGGGGCTCACCATCGACCAGCTCGCGGGCGCCCAGGTCGTCACCGCCGACGGCGTCATCCGCGAGGCGAACGAAGGGCAGGACCCCGACCTCTTCTGGGCCCTCCGGGGCGGCGGGGGCGGCTTCGGGGTCGTGACCCGCCTGGACTTCCGCCTCGCCCCCGTGGACCGGGTCGTGGGCGGCATGCTCATGGCCCCCACCGACCCCACGACCTTCCACCAGGCACTCGACGCCCTCCACGCCGCACCCGGCGAGGTCTCCGGGATCCTCCAGGCCCTCCGCGCCCCCCCGATCCCGATGATCCCCACCGAGCTCCACGGCGCCCTCCTCCTGGCCGGCTTCGTGGTCCACTCGGGCCCCCCGGACGAGGCCGGGCGCTGGATGGCCGACTTCCGGAAGCTCACCCGCCCCACCGTGGACGGCACCGGCCCCCTCGCCTACCCGACCCTCTTCGACGATCACGGAGGCCCACCCGACCCCCCCCGGCTCCGGTGGCGCTCCGCCTTCCGCGACCCCCTCTCGTTGGCCGAGGTCCAGGACCTCTTCGAGCTTCTCGAGGAGCCGCACGACGGGGTCATGCGCACCGTCCAGCTCCGTCCGCTGGGCGGCGCCGTCTCCCTCCTTTCAGGGGATGCAACCGCCTTCGCCTGGAGGGAGGCGCCGCTCCTGGCCTCGGCGGGCGCGGTCTTCGCCGAGGGGGCCGACGCCGGACCCCACCGAACCTGGGTGCAGACGGTGCAGGAGGTACTCGCCGGCGGGGACCCCCGGGCAAGCTACGCCGGGTTCCTTGGCGTGGAGGACCCGAGCGGACCGGCCGCCGCCTGGCCCGACGCCCATCGGGCCCGCCTCCTCCAGGTGAAGGAGCGGGTGGACCCGGGGCGGGTCTTCGAGGCGGCGTTCGAGGGATAGCCCCTGCGGACTTGCGCCCGGGCGCCCCCCGGTGCATAATGGTAAGATAATGCTTACCAATCGCTCCGCCCCCCGGGGACCGAGGGCCGAAGCGGGTCCCGGCGCCGACGGTCCTTCCGCCGACGGTCCTTCCGCCGACGGTCCTTCCGCCGATACCCCCGGCCCCGACAGGCCCTCTGGAGTTCCCGGTCCCGACCCGAACCTCGACCTCGACGCCCTCTTCCAGGCGCTGGCCCACCCGGTGCGCCGGGGAATCCTCGAGGCCCTCCGCGAGGGAGACCGCACCGTGGGCGAGCTCGCGGGGCCCCTCCCCCTGTCGAGGCCCGCGGTCTCGCAGCACCTGGACGTGCTCGAGCGGGTCGGGCTCGTCCGCCGCGTTCCTTCCGGCCGACAGAATCTCTGCCGGCTCACGGGCGCGCCCCTGGGCGGGGCGGCGAACTGGCTCCAGGCGTACGCCCGGTACTGGACCGGGGCCTTCGACCGGCTGGAGCGCCACTTCCTCGAACCCACCCCAAGGGAGGAGCCCGAGCCATGACCGAGACTTCACTCGACCCGGTACTCCGCATCGAACGAACCTTCAGTGCCCCGCGCGAGCGGGTCTACGCCGCCTGGACCGAGGGTGCGCTCCTCCGGAAGTGGTCGTGCCCCGAGGAGCTCATCGTGGGCGAGGCATGGAACGAGCCCCGGGTGGGCGGGCGGTTCCTCCTCGAGATGCTCGACCCCGACACCGGGGCGCGGTACGTGGCGGTGGGGCGCTACCTGGAACTCACGCCGCCGGAGCGGATCGTGATGACCCACGGGTGGCTGGACGAGGGAGAGGACCCCGAGGCCGTGGACGCGCGGTCGACCCGGGTCACGGTGGAGTTCTTCGACGAGGGGCCTGGCACCCGCATGGTCTTCGTGCAGCGAGGCTTCCGGGACGAGGAGACGCGCGACGGGCACGACGGCGGGTGGCGGAGCGCGTTCAGGCAGCTGGACGGGCTCCTGGATGCACCGGGGGAGGGGGTCCGTTGACCGGCGCCGCGCTCCTTGCGCACCAGCTCCGGGTGGTCCACGTGGTCGTTTCGCAGAACGTGGACGGGATGACCCCGGAGGACGCCCTGCTCCAGCCCCCTGGGGGAGGGAACTGCGCGAACTGGATCCTCGGCCACCTGGTGAACGTGCACAACGGCCTCGCCGGGACGCTCGGGGTCGAGGCGGTGTGGGAGGACCCGTCGCTCGAGCGGGCGGGGCCCGAGCCGATTACCGGGGCGGAAGGGGCGATCGACTGGCACACGATGCTCGGCCGCTTTGCCGCAGCGGAGGAGCGGATCGCCGAGGCCCTGGAGGCGCTGGCGGGAGAGGATCTCGGGGCGGTGATCTCGACGGAGGCCTTCGGCGAGACACCGCGGGGGATCCTCCTCGCCACGATCCTCTTCCACCAGGCGTACCACGCAGGGCAGCTCGCCCTGTCCCGCCGGCTTGCGGGCTACCCCGGGGCGATCAGGATCCCGGGGACGTGACCGGAGCTCCGGAGTTCGGGCCCGCATGCTCCCGAACGTGCCTCCCCACC
>JBJHBX010000011.1:0-22318 GCA_050485725.1 Gemmatimonadales bacterium
CGAGGACCCTCTGGTCCAGCCCCTCCAGGTACCCCTCCTCGATGGCGATCCCCACGAGGGTCGAGATCACGCTCTTGGACGCCGACTTGATGTTCGCGATCCTCCGCGGACTGGCGCCGTTGAAATAGGCCTCCCGCTCCAGCGCACCATGCCTGGCCACGAGCAGGCTGTAGAGGCGCGGCATGCCGGCGGCCCGGAGGAAGGCCTCCTCGAGGAGGAGGGAGTCGAGGCCGATGCTCGGCGTTGGAATCGGGCGCGAATCCCCGCGGGCTCCTGCGGCGGAAGCCGGGCGGGCGTCGAGGGGGCCACTCCGCACTGCACCGCCCTCGCCGGGCCCCGATCCGCCCTCGCACGCCGCAGCGGTCCCGGCCAGGGCGACGGCCAGGAGCGGGAAAAGACGCGCGGCGGACACCCTCCTCGCCCGCGGGGGTCCGCGCCGGGGCAGCGCCTGCAGCACCCGGGTCAGTACCTCGGGAGCGGGGCGTCCGGCGCCATCCCCCGCTCCACCTTCTGCGCGCGGACCATGTCGGCCACGTCCTCGAGGAGCTGCTTCGCGTCGTAGACGATGCCGTCCTTGATCGTCCAGGTCACTCCACCCACCCGGATCGCCTCGCCGGTCTCGTCGTCGAGCTTCACGGCACCGGTGCCGTAGAGCACCTTCAGGTTCGCGAGGGGGTTCTCGGCCACGATCACGAGGTCGGCCAGCTTTCCTGGCTCGATGGTCCCGATGGGGGGTTCCTCGCCCTTCACCTCCCAGATCTCCTGCGCGGCGTACATCGTCGCGGCGCGGATGACCTCCAGCGGGTGAAGGCCGACCTCGCGGAGCAGCTCGAGTTCCTCGATGTACCCGAAGCCGTAGTTCTTGTAGATGAAGCCCGCGTCGGCCCCGGCGGTGATCCGCCCGCCGGCGCGGTGGAAGTCGCCGAGGAAGTCCATCCACTTGCGGTAGAAGGCCCGCCACTCGGCCTCCTCCTCGGTTCCCCAGTAGAACCAGTAGGACCCGTGCGCCCTTCGGTTGGGACGGTAGAAGTCCCACATCGACGGGAGGGTGTACCGGTCGTGCCACTCGGCCTCGCGGGCGCGCATGACGTCGCGGTTGGCCTCGTAGATCGTCATGGTCGGGTTGATGAAGAACCGGAGCTCCACGAGCTCGCGCACGAGGTCGTTCCAGGGCTCGCTTCCGCGGTCGTGGCTCTGGCGCCAGAGCTGGGCCACCTCGGCGAAGCGGTGCTGTTCGTCCTGGTAGTTGTAGTCCAGGCGGAAGGGCTGCGACTGGTGGTCGCGCAGCAGGCTCTCGAGCAGCCCGTAGAAGTGGGTCATCCCGGTGAGCCCCGCCCGGGCGGCATCCCGGACGTTCATCTGGGCCACCCGGGGCTGCGAGAGATGCGCGGTGGTCCCCATGCCCAGCCCGTTCGCCTCGTCGACGATGGCCGAGAAGAGATGGGGTTCCATGGCCTGCGTGTGGAACTTGATCCCGTCCACCCCCCGCCCGTGGGCCCACCGCACCCACTCGCGCCCCTTCTCGGGGGTGTCGATCCGTCCCCGGTCCCAGCCGCTGCCGGGACGCTGGTAGTTCACGATGCGAGGTGCCACGATCTCGTTGGCGGCGCTGCGCGCCTGCTCGCTCAGCGACTGCTCGAACCCGGTCAGCCCCACGCCCCGGACGGTCGTGATCCCGTGAGCCAGCCAGAGCTTGTAGGCGTAGGAAAGCTCGGGGTTCTTCGGGGCACCACCGGCATGGGCGTGGTTGTCGATGAACCCGGGAAGCACGTACATCCCGTGCGCATCGATCTCGTGCTCCGCTCCACCGGGACGGCCTCCCTCGTTGATCGGGACACCCGGGTAGCCCACCGTCTGGACCGAGACGATCCGGTTCCCCTCGATCACGATGTCGGTGGGGCCGGCTGGCGGTGCCCCCGTGCCGTCGATGACCATGGCGCCGCGGATGATCAGGCGCTGGAAGGGACCCTCGCCCTCACCCTCGGTCCGGTCGGGCGCCGGGATCGTCTGGCCGGCCAGCGGAAGCGCGGCAAGGACCAGAACGGTGAGCGGGAGAAAGGGAAACCGCAGGATGCTTCGAACCATGGAGCGCGTGGCCTCGGAAGGGGTCAGAGTCGCTTTCTACCGGTGACGATGCCGACGATGAGGACGATCACGATCGCACCCATGATGGACCAGACGATCGGAAAGGCCTGCTCGCCGACCTGGATGGTGAAGAGCTCGGGAAGTCCCAGCTGCGCCGCGATCCACATCCCGACCACCGCGCCGATGAACCCGAGCGCCACCGACACGAGGCAGCCTCCCCTCGAGAAACCGGTCACCGCCTGGCCGATCATGCCGCAGACGCCGGCAATGACCATGAGAACCAGGAATTCGACGAAGGTCATCGCTCACATTCTCCTGTAGGAGGGTCCACTCCCGCCTTCCCGCGGCGTCCACCGGGGACCGACGACGTCGGTGGCCTTGCAGTCTACGCAGTTGGGTGCGTTCACCACCAGTCGGTCCCCGTCGCGCTCGTAGACCCCGGCGGGACACATGCAGGCCAGGAACTCGGCCATCTCGGCCGACACGTCCTCGCCCACCACCAGGTGCGAGGGGATGTCGTCACGCGTCGCGTTCCCCGACTTGAAGACCGCGTCGACCTTCGAGAAGGTGAGCTTCCCGTCGGGTACGAAGGGCTGCGAGGGGGAGGGACCCAGCACCCTGGGCTCCGCCGCGTCCTCGTCGACCTCGATCCGCCCGCCGGGAAAGCGTCCACCCGTGAGCGTCATCAGCCCTGCCTTCGCACCCCCGGCCACGAACCCCGACTTGAAGGCGAGGCGCATGTTCCGGGTCTTCCTCAGGTCCGAGGCGATGAAGGACGCATCCACCGACTCCGTGTAGCTCCTGAGTCCGGCCTCGGAGGTGTCATCGGCCTTGAGCGCCCGGAAGATCGCGCGGGCGGCCAGGATCCCCGAATGGACCGCGTAGTGGATTCCCTTCAGCGAGGGAACGTCGACGTAGCCGGCGGCATCGCCCACCACGAGGCATCCGTCTCCATGGCGGCGATCGGCCAGGGCGTGGAAGCCTCCCTCCGGAATCGTCTTCGCGCCCCACTCCACCATCTCGCCATCTTCGAGGAACGCCCGGAAGAGGGGGTGGAGCTTCATTCGCTGCAGGAGCTCGTGCACGTCGAGGCGGGCGTCCGGGTAGTCCAGCCCCACGACCAGCCCGAGGGAGACGAGGTTGTCCTCCATCGGGTAGGCGAAGGACCCACCAAAGGCGGTCCCGGGGAGAGGCCAGCCCATGGTGTGGATGATGCGGTCCAGCGGCCTGCGTGTCTCCCAGAGTTCCTTCACGCCGAGGGCGTAGATCTGCGGGTTGGCCGAACGTGTCCCCTGCCAGGTGTGCCACGCCTGGGTCAGGAGCCCGCGCGTCCCCTCCGACAGGACGGTCACACGCGCCGTCAGGTCCATGGCGGGTTCGTGGCCGGGGCCGGGTTCGCCATCGCGTCCGAGCCCCGCCGGCGTTGTCCGGACACCCAGCACGCGCTCCCCCTCGGCCAGCAGGCACGCCACCGGGAAGCCCGGGAAGACGTTCACCCCCAACGCCTCCGCCTGCTCACCCATCCACCGGACGACCTCCGACAGCGAGGCGATCCAGTTCCCGTGGTTCCGCATGCTCGGCGGGGTCGGAAGTTTCGTCGCCCCCCGCTCGCGGAGAAGGTAGACGGCCTCCTTCGTCACCGGGCGCCGGAAGGGGAAGTCCTCGAGGGCCAGGTCGGGGAAGAGTTCGCGGAAGGGACCAGGGTTGAGAACCGCTCCGGAAAGGGAATGCTCCCCGAGCGCCGCCGACTTCTCGAGCACGCCGATCTCGACGTCTCCAAGCCCGCCCCCGGCCTCGTTGTCGGCCTTCACCAGCTTCGCCAGTTCGATGGCGCCGGCCAGCCCACCCGGACCTCCTCCCACGAAGAGGACGTCCATGGGGACGGCCTCGTCGTCGGGGGCCTCGTGGAGAATCACCTTCGCAAGGGGAAGGTCCGGCTGGAAGTCGAGGGGAAGGACCTTCGACCCCGGCCGGAGGGAGGTGGCCGGGGCGTCGTTCGAGACGTCGCTCATGAGACGGGTGCTCCTCGGGTGCGGTCGAGTGCCGTCGGGGAAATGCGCGGCGCCGTCCGGGGAACCCCCGGTGGGAAGCACGGTACTCCGCACTCCCCCGGACCGCGAGCCAACCGATTGTAGCAGGTTGGCGTCCCGTCGTCACCCCGGTTCGGCCTCTCCCGACCTGCCCGATCCGCCAGCGGAGTGCCCATGAGCGTCCCTCGTCCCAGCACCCTAGGAGAACTCCGTGCATCGGGTTGGAGACCCCGCCCGGTGAAGGACGAGATGCGGGGGAACCTCGTGCGCATGCTGCGCGAAGGCGAGCCGCTCTTCCCGGGCATCCAGGGATACGCGGACTCGGTGATCCCGCAGATCGTGAACGCGGTGCTGGCCCGCCAGGACTTCATCCTGCTGGGCCTCCGCGGCCAGGCGAAGACGCGGATCCTCCGGCAGCTCGTGGCCCTTCTCGATGACGAGATCCCGGTCATCGAGGGGAGCGAGGTGAACGACGACCCCTTCCGCCCGCTCTCGAAGGAGGGCCGCCTTCGAGTGGATTCGGAGGGAGATGCGACGCCCATCGCCTGGATGCCCCGCGAGGCGAGGTACGTGGAGAAGCTCGCCACCCCCGACGTGACGATCGCCGACATCCTCGGCGACGTGGATCCGATCAAGGCCGCGCGCGGAGGTCACCTGCTGTCGGACGAGCTCACGATCCACTACGGCCTGCTGCCCCGGGCCAACCGCGGGATCTTCGCGATCAACGAGCTTCCGGACCTGGCCGGAAAGATCCAGGTCGGGCTGTTCAACATCCTCCAGGAGGGCGACGTCCAGATCAAGGGCTTCCCGATCCGCTTCGCCCTCGACGTCTTCCTCGTGTTCACGGCGAACCCGGAGGACTACACGGCACGGGGCAAGATCATCACGCCCCTCAAGGACCGGATCGGGGCGGAGATCCGGACCCACTACCCGAAGGAGGTCGAAACCGGGATGTCGATCACCGAAGCCGAGGCCTGGCTGGGGCGCGACAGCCTCGTCGTCATCGTTCCGGGCTTCGTGGCCGAGACGGTGGAGCGGGTCGCCTTCCTCGCCCGGCAGGACAAGCGGATCGATGCCCGGTCGGGCGTCAGCCAGCGCATGCCGATCTCGGTCCTCGAGACGATCGTCTCGAACGCCGAGCGCCGGGCGCTGCGCCTCGGTGAGCCGCAGGTCATTCCCAGGATGGGGGACCTGTACGCCGCGCTTCCCTCCATGACCGGCAAGATGGAGCTGGAGTACGAGGGCGAGCTCCAGGGCGCGGATCGCATCGCCCGCGAGCTCATCGCCCGGGCCGCCGCCGAGACCTTCGAGGCCATGGCAGGGGGGGCCGACGTGGACGAGGTGGTCGCGTACTTCGAGGAGGGAGGAGCGCTCCAGGTCTCCGACGACGCAGGCGCAGCGGCGTGCGTCAAGGGGTTCGGGGTGGTACCCG
This sequence comes from Gemmatimonadales bacterium, assembly GCA_050485725.1. Lineage (GTDB taxonomy): Bacteria > Gemmatimonadota > Gemmatimonadetes > Longimicrobiales > Gaopeijiaceae > SKNW01. Next base: position 5,548 of record JBJHBX010000011.1, read on the forward strand.
GTCTGCTGGAGCTGGTGGAGCAGGTCGGACTGGCGAGTCGCGCGGACCCGGACGGCATTCGCGCGGGAGCCTGCGAGCTCGTGCTGGAGGCGCTCGTCGCCGGGCGGAGGATCTCCCGCTCGGACCAGGGCCGCTACATCCGCGCCAGGCACGAGGGACCCGGCGGAAAGGGGGGCGGAGCCTCCGGAAAGGGTTTCAAGGGATTCGACCCCTCGCAGCTCTGACCCGCCCGGATCCCGGTCCCGGGCGAGCGGGAGTGTCGCCTAGCCGTTCTCGGCCGGCCGCACCGCCAGCACCGGCACCGCGGCGCCCCGGATGACCTTGTCGGCGACGCTTCCGATGACGGTCCGTCCGAACCCCGATCGGCCGCTCGTCGAAAGCGCGATGAGGTCGGCACCCAGGGTACGGGCCGCCTCCAGCACGCCCTCGGCGGCGCTCGACGCCTCCACCACCCGGAGCTCGGGCCGGCCTTCCCCCCCCGTGTCACCGCTGATCCTCGAGGCCACTTCCTCGAGGTAGGCGAGGGCCGCCTCGCGCTGTCCCCTGTGTGCCTCGCCTTCAAGCCGCACCGAGGGAATGCCGTAAAGCGTACCGACCTCGAGGGGGGAGGGAATCACCCGGACCAATACGAGCCTGGCCCCGTTCACCTCCGCGAGCCATCGGGCGTGCCTGAGGACCGCCTCCGAGGCAGGCGAGCCGTCGAGGGGCACGAGGATCGTGCGGAAGCGGGGCTCTCCGGCGGGGCGCTCCCCGGTGTCATCCCAGGGCCTGACCAGGAGGATCGGCACGTCTCCCTTCCGGAGGAGGGCGTCGGCCACGCTCCCGAGCCACCAGCGGCGAAAGCCGCCGGCACCGTGCGTGGTCAGGACCACGAGCTCCGCGCCATGTTCCTTCGCGCTCTCGAGGAGCGCATCCACCACCCGGCCCTCCCGGACCTCGGCCCTCGCGAGCACACCGCTCCTGCGGAGCCGCGCGGCCCGCTCTCCCAGCGCCGCCGAGGCCGCCTCCCGGACCTCGGTGCGCCAGGCCAGGTCCTCGCCGGGCGTCTTGAAGTCGACGTCGGGCGCGCCTCGAATCACGTGGACCAGGTGAAGATCGACGTCGGCGTCGCGGGCGAGACGGGCCGCAAGTGGAAGGGCCTCTTCCGCGAAGGTGGACCCGTCGAGGGGAAGCAGGATGGAGCGGTACATCTTCGCCTCCGGTGCGGATGGCTCGGGTTGGGTGCCGGCATGCCCCCTGGCATGCTCCACTCACCCCCAGGGTCCCCCCAGTGCAAGGGCGCGGCCAGCGGTCGGGCGCTCCGCCGCCGGACCCCGAGCGAACCGCGGGCGATCCCCGGTTCTTGTTGTGCACGGGGAACTTGTGGTGCTTCGTGAGAGGGAAGGAGGCGCGATCCGGGAGCCGCGCTCCGGGCCAGGAAGCCGCGCCGCCGGTGCGGATCCGTCCCGCCCCGTCGGCCCCCCTGGGACGAATCGTCCCTCCTCGCCCCCCGGCGGTCAGGCGTCTTCGGGGGTGCGGGAGAGGAGCACCGGGCAGGGCGCGCCCCTCACCACCTTGTCGGCGACGCTCCCCAGGAGGAGTCGGGCCGCCCCCCCTCGGCCGCTCGTGGACATGCCGATCAGCGCCGCCCCCGTCTCTTCGGCGGTGCGGAGCACTGCCACCGCCGGCTGCCCGGCGGTCACGACCGAGGCCCGGACCTCGAAGCCGGCGGCCTCCACCTTCTCGCCGAAGCGGTCCAGGTACTCGGCCGAGGCCTTCCGGACCATTTCGTGGTCCTGGGCTTCGCGCACGGCGTGGGGAAGGTAGGGAGATCCCCCGGCCACGAAGGGGGGAACGATGCGGATCAGGTGAACAACGGACCCTTCGGCGAGTAGGGCCGGAAGGGCGTCGAACGCACGCTCCGCGGCCTCCGACCCGTCGAGGGGGAGGACCGTGCCGGAGAAGGGATCCGGTCGTACCGAGAAGTCCACCGGGGACAGCGCTTCGCTCCCCCCCTCAGCGCCCTCCTGCGGGCGCAGGAGCAGCACCGGGCAGGGACTTCTCCGGATGACCCCGTCGGCGGTGCTTCCGAGCCAGGCTCGCTGGAGCGGCCCCCTGCCGTGGGTGGTCATCACCACAAGGTCCGCCTCCACCTCCGAGAGGTAGCGCACGATGGACCGGGCTGCGTTGCCAGGGGCGATCACGTCCCGCGCCAGCGTACCCTCGTACCCCGACGCCCGGACCCGCTCCGCGACCCGGTCGAGGTACTCGGCGGCCTGGGCCTTCCCCCTGTCGCGGGACTCGTCCCCGGTCACGGCCTGGTCCCTCGACGGCGGTGGCGCGACGGCCGGCATCGCCACCGTGACGAGATCGAGGGCCCCCTCGTTTCGGATCGCCAGCGAGAGCGCGGTCGGGAGCGCATGCTCGCCGAAACGGGAGCCGTCGAGGGGGACGACGATGCGGAAGGGCACGGGCAGACTCCGATTCATGGGTTCCGGGAGGTGGAGGAGTGGAAACTACGCCCGATCGACGGCCTCCGCGAGGATGCGCTCCTGGGCCCGGGGGAGGGGGAGCAGATGCAACTGGCCAGGGACGACCCATCGCACGTCGGGGGTTGCGTTCGGCCCGCTTCCCGCACCCTCGAGCCGAAGGCGCACGGGCAGGTAGGTGACCTTCATGTGCGTGAAGAGGTGGTCCACGGCCGGGAGGCACCCCTCGAAGACGAGTGTCGCCGGCTCGTGTCCGCGAGGCAGGTACCCGCGCGCCGCCCCGATCGCGGCCTCGGCGACTCGGCGCTCGCCGTCGCCCTCTCCCTCTCCCGGAGGGGGCGATGCCGGAAGCTCCCGGCCCGGGCACCCCCACATTCCTCCAAGCAGCCCATCGTCGGGTCGACGAACCAGGAGCAGGCGCTCCTCCGGATCGACCACGACCGCCACCGCCTCGTGCCGGTGAGGAATCGCCCGGCGAGCTTTCGCACCCGGTCGGGCCTCGACGGTACCCGTGCGCAGGGCGCCGCACCACCGCGACACGGGGCAGCGGGCGCAGTCGGGGGCCCTCGGCCGGCACCGGGTCGCGCCGAGCTCCATCAGGGCCTGGTTGAAGTCACCGGGACGCTCCGGGTCGACCAGGCGGCCCGCCACCGCCTGGAGCCAGCGCTGCGACGGAGAGGGCTGGTCCAGGAGACGGGCGAGCACCCTCCGGACGTTGCCATCGACCGCCGGAACGGCCTCTCCGAACGCGATCGAGGCCACCGCGCCCGCGGTGTACGGGCCCACCCCCGGGAGGGAGGCCAGCGTCCGCGCATCCCCCGGAACCTCCCCCCCGTGGGTCTCCATTACCTCGCGTACCGCGGCGTGCAGGTTCCTGGCTCGTCGGTAATACCCGAGGCCCTGCCAGTGAAGGAGCACCTCCTGGAGCTCCGCATCGGCCAGCGTCCGGGCATCCGGGAACCGCTCGATCCACTTCCGGTAGTAGGGCACCACCGTCTCGACCCGGGTCTGCTGCAGCATGATCTCGGACACGAGGATCCGGTACGGATCGTCGGTCTCCCGCCAGGGGAGGTCGCGCCGGGCGGCGTCGAAGAAATCGAGGAGCGCCAGCCGGAAGCCGGCGAGCTCGGGACCTTCCTTCGGCGCGGGCCCGGACTCGAGCGCCGCCCTGAGGCTCGTGGCCTCGATTTCGGCAGGAACGCCTCGTCGAGGGTCCTGCCCGGGGTTCGTCCGGTCGTCCATGCCCGGAAGGTACCATCGGTGGCAAGTTCGCTGCTCCAGCCAGGACGTTCTCCATGCGCTACACCTACACGAAGTACCGGGGAAGCTTTCTCGACGCGCTGAACCTGGAGGCGCTCCTCGAGTACCTCTCGGACTTCCTGATGGACGGGGGCTTCGCCGGTGGGCCTCACTACCATCCGTGGTGGGGATGGTCCGGCGAAGAGGACACCCGCTCCGTCGAGGCGCTGAAGGAGGCGCTGCTCCAGGCGCTCCTCGACTCGGGGCAGCTCACCCCCGAGATGCTCCGGGAGCTGGCGGGGGAGGGGGAGGGGGATGCGGAGCTCAGGGCCTCGATCGCTGCGCTCCTCGACGACCTCGTGGAGAGGCTCGAGTCGGAGGGCTTCCTCTCCCTCGAAGCCGGCCCCGGGGGCGCGGTGCCGCCGCCCGACGCCGAGGGAACCGGAGGGAGGGTGGATGAAGCGCGGGAGGCGGCGCGGGGCGTCGATTTCAACCTGACCCGGAAGGGGATGGACTTCCTCGGGTACCGGGCGCTCCGGGGACTCCTCGGGGCCATGGGACAGGCCACCGCAGGAGCCCATGACACCCCAGCGCTCTCCACCGGCATCGAGGCCGGCGCCGCCAGCCGCCCGTACGCCTTCGGCGACACCCTGAACCTGGATATCCCGGGCACGCTGAAACGGGCGCTCGCCCGGGCCGCCGCGGAGAACCGGGCCGAGGGGAACGAGGGGATCCCCGGGCTCCCGCTCGAGCTGGGCTACGACGACCTCATGGTCAACCAGTCCGAGTACCGGTCGTCGTGTGCGACGGTGCTCATGCTCGACGTTTCGCACTCGATGGTCCTCTACGGCGAGGACCGGTTCTCGCCGGCGAAGCGGGTCGCGCTGGCCCTCGCCCACCTGATCCGCACCCAGTATCCCGGTGACACGCTGAGGGTCGTGACCTTCGGCGACCGGGCCCGGGAGATCCCCCTCTCGCAGCTGGGCCAGGCACAGGTGGGGCCCTTTCACACGAACACGGCCGAGGGGCTCGAGGTGGCCCGCCGGATCCTGATGGCCGAAGGGAAGGAGATGCGGCAGATCATCATGATCACCGACGGGAAGCCCTCCGCGATGACGCTCCCCGACGGCCGCGTCTACACGAACTCCGGGGGCCTCGACCCCCGCATCCTCGGGGCGACGTACCGCGAGGTGGCGGCCTGCCGGAAGTCGGGCATCCTGATCAACACCTTCATGCTTGCAAGGGATCCGTACCTCGTCGAGTTCGTCCGGAAGGTCTCGGAGATCGCGCGAGGAAAGGCCTACTTCACGACGACGATGACGCTCGGGCAGTACGTGATGATGGACTTCCTCCGGGGCAAGCGACGGCGCGTCGGATGACCGGCGTCCGCCGGGTGCCGTACCGGGTCGTCGACGCCTTTGCGGAACGCCCCTTCTCCGGGAATCCCGCCGGGGTCGTCCTTCCCGTGGACGTGGCCGAGGGCGGGATCGGGGAAGGAGAGCTCGACGATGCGACGCGCCAGGCGATCGCGGCGGAGCTGAACCTCTCCGAGACCGCCTTCCCCGGCCCCGCCCGGGCCGACGGAACCCGGGAACTCCGCTGGTTCACCCCGAGCACCGAGGTCTCGCTCTGCGGGCATGCCACCCTGGCGGCGGCGCATGCACTGGCCGAAGCCGGAGCCGGAACGCCCCTCCGCTTCGACTCGAAATCGGGGGCGCTCGAGGTCGACGCCGTGCCCCCACTGGGAAGCGGGGCGGAGCACTCCGAGATCCGTTCGCCCGTGTCCGCCTTCCGCCTGGACTTTCCGGCGGACCTCCCCACGGAGTCGCCGCCTCCCGGGGGACTGATGGAGGCACTGGGCCTCGGGTCCGGACTTTCCGTGCGGTATGCCTCGGGGGAGCGGTGCGCGCTGCTCGAGCTCCCCGATGGCGCTCTCGGCACCCTTCGCGCCCTCGCGCCCGACTTCCGGGCGCTCCTCGAGGTGGAGCTCCCCCCCGGGGTCATGGGGGTTTCGGTGACCGCCGCGACACAAGGGGAACCGGGCCTCGACTTCGAATCCCGCTTCTTCGGGCCCTGGGTCGGGGTGGACGAGGATCCGGTGACCGGAATGGCCCACTGCCTGCTCGGTCCCTGGTGGTCCCGGCGGCTCGGGACCGACGAGTTCTCCGCCCGGCAGGGTGGGCTCCGCGGGGGGAGGCTGTCGGTGCGGGTGCGGGGAGACCGGGTCCACCTGGTCGGCCGGGCGGTGACGGTGGCCGACGGACACCTTTTCATCCCCTCGGACCGCTGACGCCTGTACCTCGGGGCCCCCCGTCAGAACCTCGCGACGATGGCCATCTGGAGCTGTCCGTCCTGGTTCGTGCCGGCCCCGCGGTCCACCGCCCCCGAGTCGTAATCGGTGATCAGCGTGACCCGAAGCGCCACGATCTCGCTCAGGTTGTAGGAAAGCGCATTCCGGCTCGAGAGGGTGAAGTTGCCGAACGAGTCGAAGACGGGCCGGTACGCGGTGCTGGAATCGAGCGAGAAACGGTCGTCGAAGTAGCTCCGCCGGACGCGCAGGTCCGAGGACCAGCGCGCCAGGCCCACGTCCTCGTCCGTCCCCGCCGCCCCCTCCCGGACGTATGTCCGCTCCGCGAGGATGGACGCCGAAAGGTCCACCCGGTTCCTCCGGTCCCGGGTCCAGCTCACCCGCATGCCGGCGCCGGCATTGTAGCGAAGCGCGATGCGTCGCTCGAAGGCCGACTCCATGCGCCCCGACACGAAGGGCCGCAAACGCTCCATCGGGCGGAAGTCGAGGGCCGCGGCGGCGGACCAGTTCCTCCGGTTCACTTCGCGCACGCCGTCGCGGTTCGTGGCCTCGCCGTAGGCAAACCGGAACTCCGACGACGACTCGAAGAGGGAGTCGGCGCGCTCCACCAGGACCCGCGAGCTGACCTGGGTCTGCTCACGGTTCCCGAAGAAGATGTTCCCGCCGAGCTCACCTTCCGCCTTCCAGTCCCGGGCCTGTGCGGAGAGGGGTTCGGGAGTGACGAACCCCGGCCAGCCCGGGGAAGCCAGCACGACGATCGCGGCGGCCACGACCCGGGCGTGCCCGCGCCCGGTCATGGGCCGATCTCGTTCGTGGGGAGCGCCTCGGGGTCCTCGCGCCAGCTCCGGTACTCGTACGAGGTCCAGCGGAAGAAGACGGCCGTGATGGCGATCCAGAAGACGAGCATCCCCGGGATCCACATGATCAGCCCTCCCAGCCTCTGGTCGTCCAGCGGCGAGAGCGCGGTGATCCTGGGGGCGGCGGCGTACCAGGTGTAGAGAACGCTGTCGGAGAGGGTGATGAGCGCCGAGACCACCGTGCCGGGAATCCCGAACAGGAAGATCCACGCCATCAGGAGGGGCCCCGTGGGAATGCGGACCAGTTCCTTCACCGGGGCCATGATCGGCCACCACATCATCACCGCCACGGCCATGAAGCTCAGGTGCTGGACGATGTGAACCGTGTGGTCCATCAGCGCCAGGTTGTACCAGTGGGGGAAGTGCCAGAAGATGAAGACGAGGTTGTATGCGACGAAGGCCACGACCGGATGGGTCAGGAACCGGGCGGTGCGGAGCAGGGGCTCGAGCTCCAGCGCCTTCCGGATCAGCGCCGGTGGCAGTCCCCAGATCAGGAGCGGCGGCATCAGCAGCATCAGGAGCAGATGCTGGACCATGTGCGCCGTGAAGAGGTAGCCGTCGGCCCACTCGTGGAGCGGGCCGTTCAGCGAGAAGAAGATGACGAGGACCCCCGACACCCACGCCGTGGCCCGTGCGGCGCCGGGCCGGATCTCGTCGCTCCACCCCAGGCGGCGACGCGCCGGCCCGGTGGCCAGCCAGTAGGCACCCAGCAGGTACAGGCATCCGATCAGGATGCTCGGAAAGACTTCGAACCCGTGAACGTCCATGGTGGCTGGGCTGCCGCGCGGCGTCCGCCCCGGAACCGGGAGGCCCGTGCGTCAGGCGCCCCCGAACACCGATGGCGGACCCTCGTCGGACCGCCGGGAGGACCCCGCTAACCGAAGCGGGGAAGGACGTGGTACAGGATGATCAGCGCGGTCACCATGAACACCGCGAGGACCGCCCCCGACAGGAAGAGCCAGGTCAGCGAGCGGTGGTCCATCTTCAGGTGCATGAAGAACATGACCACGAGGATCAGCTTCGCCGTCGAGAGGATGATCAGGAGCGGCACCTCGACGGCCTCGAAGGCCTCCATGAAGTAGACCGCGACCTCCACGAAGGTGAGAACCGCCAGGATCACCCCGATCCAGACATAGAGGGCCACCGATCCGTGGCCGTGCCCCGCGCCGTGGTCGGCCGCCTGCCCGCCGTGTCCGGTTCCGCTGGTCGTCGCTTCGGTGGATTGGCTCATGCTGCGTCCCCTACGGAATCAGGTACACGAGGGTGAAGATCACGATCCAGATGATGTCGACGAAGTGCCAGTAGAGCCCGGCGATCTCGACCTGCTCCGCCTTCGCCGGTGGGATCTTCCCCTTCCAGATCCGCCAGGCCAGGATGCCCATCCAGAGCATGCCGACGGCCACGTGGAGCTTGTGGGTACCCGTCAGCACGTAATACGACGAGCCGAAGGTGCTGGACTGCAGGGTGAGCCCGTATCCCAGGTACTTGAGGTACGACAGCGCCTCCATCCACAGGAAGATGCCCCCCATCGCGATCACGATCATCAGCCAGATGATCGCCCACTTCCGGTTGGCCAGCTGCGTGTAGTGAAGGGCGAGCACCATGGCCAGCGACGAGAAGAGCAGCACCGTCGTGGACCCGGTGGTCTTCAGGATGTCGAACATCTCCGCCGGGTAGGGTCCCTCGAGGGCCGTCCCCTTGAAGACCATGTAGGTGGAGATCAGCGTTCCGAAGAAGAGGCACTCCGACGCGAGGAAGGTCCAGAACCCGAGCTTGAAGTTCGAGACCCCGGTGTTCGTCGCGTGCGGGTCGTGGGCGGCGGCGGCATGTGCCATGTCAGTGGCCCTCCGGGAACGCGGGCTCGAGGCCCCACATCAGCGTGCAGAAGAAGACGGGTACGAGCCCCAGGAGGATGATCCACCAGACCCCGGTCATCACGAGTGCCCAGGCCAGGGTGATCGCACCGGCCAGCAGGATCGGCCAGTACGAGGGGTTCGGCATGTGCGGCTCGGTCTCCGCCTCGCCCATGGTCACCGCGAGGATCTCCTCCCGCTCCGCATCGTTCCAGAGCGGCTCGCGACTCCGCACGTTCGGCAGCTCCGGGAAGTTGTAGTGATGCGGAGGCGAGGGGATGGACCATTCGAGGTGGGGGGCGCCCCAGGGGTTCGCAGGGGCCTTCTCGCCGCTCCGCGTGCTCTTCCAGAGGTTCCAGACCATGATGATGGCCGAGATTCCGAAGATGAACGCCCCGATCGTCGAAAGCTGGTTGAAGATGTCCACGTTCAGTTCGCCGGAGTACGTGTAAATCCGGCGAGGCATGCCGTAGAGCCCCGAGAAGTGCATCGGGAAGAAGGTCAGGTTGAACCCGACCATCGTGGTCCAGAAGTGCCACTTGCCCAGGGTCTCGTCGAGGAAACGCCCCGTCACCTTGGGGAACCAGTAGTAGAGCCCGGACCAGAGCCCCATCATGGCCCCGCCCACGATGACGTAGTGGAAGTGCGCCACGACGAAGTAGGAGTCGTGCTGCTGCAGCGTGACGGGTGCGGCGGCGTGCATGATGCCGGACAGCCCGCCCACCGTGAAGACGGCCAGGAGCCCGGTGGCGAAGAGCATCGCCGTGGTGAAGCGGACCGACCCGCCCCACATGGTGGCCAGCCAGTTGAAGATCTTCACCCCGGTGGGGATCGCGATGATCATCGTCGCGGCCACGAAGAAGGAGTCGGCGATGGGGCCGAGTCCCGTCGTGAACATGTGGTGGCTCCAGACGCCCCACCCGATGAAGCCGATCAGGATCCCGGCGTACACCACGATGGGATACCCGAAGAGGGGCTTCTTCGAGAAGGTGGGGATGACGTCCGAAATGACCCCGAAGGCCGGCAGGATCAGGATGTAGACCTCCGGATGCCCGAAGATCCAGAAGAGGTGCTGCCAGAGAACCGGGTCGCCCCCCATGGCCGGGTCGAAGAACACGGTCCCGAAGGTCCGGTCGAAGCCCAGGAAGATCAGCGCAACGGCGATCACCGGTATGGCGGTGATGAGCAGGAAGCTCGTCACGAAGGTCATCCAGGTGAAGAGCGGCATCCGCATCATCTTCATGCCGGGCGCCCGCATGTTCACGATGGTCGTGATGAAGTTGACGCCGCCGGCAATCGATGCGATCCCGATGATGCTGAGCCCGATGAACCAGAAATCGGTGTTCAGGCCGGGGCTGTACTGGGTCGACGTCAGCGTGGCGTAGCCGACCCAGCTCGCGTGAGGGGCGGCCCCGATCAGCCATCCAAGGTTGATGTAGATGCCACCGAAGAGGAAGATCCAGAAGGAGAGGGCGTTCAGGCGCGGAAACGCCACGTCCCGAGCGCCGATCTGGAGCGGCACCACGTAGTTGAAGAAGGCCACCGCCATCGGCATCGCCACGAGGAAGACCATCGTGGTGCCGTGCATCGTGAAGAGCTGGTTGTACATCTCGGCGGAGATCAGCGTCTGCTCCGGATTCCAGAGCTGCATCCGGATGATCAGCGCCTCGATCCCGCCCACGAAGAAGAAGACCGTGGCGGCCACGAAGTACATGATGGCGATCCGCTTGTGATCGACCGTCGTGATCCAGCTCCAGAGCCCCGTTGGCTCCGTGTGGGCCCCGTGACCCGCCGGGGCCTGTTCGATGGTTGCCGTCGACATCGAGCGCGATTCCTGGCTGCGGGTTACTTGAGGCTCAGCAGGTAGGCCGCCACGGCGCGTACCTGCTCTTCATCGAGGCCGGTGGCCGGCCAGGCGAGGTTCGATCCCGACACGATCCGTGCATCCATGGCGTAGCCCGTCCCGGGCATGTTCACGCCGGGCTTGAACCGCGCCGGATCGATGATCCACGCCGCGAGGTTTTCGGCGTTGTTCTCCATGATCCCCGCGGCGAGCGAGGTCCGAAGCCCGAACTGGGTCAGGTCCGGCCCGATCCGTCCCTGCGAAGCGGTTCCCTGGATGGCGTGGCAGGCGCCGCAGGTGGCCTGGTTCAGGTAGACATCCCGGCCCAGCGCCACCAGGGGATCCTCGGCGGTGGAAAGCTGCGGGAGGGTGACTTCATCGCCGTCATCCCCCGTGGGTCCCCCCTCTTCGGGATCCGCCCCGGCTGTTTCAGGGAAGCCGGCGCCCCGGGATGCGTGCCACCCGGCGATCCAGGACTCGAAGTCCGCATCCTCCACCACGTTCACGCGCATGGCCATGAAGGCGTGCGACTCGCCGCAGAATTCCGCGCACTGTCCCAGGTAGAGGCCGGTCTCGCTGGGTGTCAGGTAGAGCCAGTTGTACTTCGGCTCCTCGCCCTCCCTCACCGCCACCGTGGGGTTCAGGTCCCGCTTTCCACCCAGCATCGGCACCCAGAACGAGTGGATCACGTCGGATGCGCCGAGCCTCAGGCTGACGGGTCGATCGACCGGAAGCCAGAGTTCGTTGGCCGTGGTGACCCCCTGCTCGGGGTAGTGGAACTCCCACCAGAAACGGTGACCCGTGACCTCGACCACCATCGCATCTTCCGAGATCGGGCGCTGGGTCGCGAAGACCGCCTGGATGGTGGGGATCGCGATGGCCACGACGATCAGGGCGGGTCCAACCGTCCACCCGATCTCGAGCCCCAGGTGACCCCGGATCTGCCTGGGCTTCCGGTCTTCCGGCTTCGCACGGTACCTGATCAGCACCCAGGTCAGTGCCACCCAGACCACGGCGAGGATGAGCATCGTCCACCAGAAGACGCTCACGTAGAGCTGGTGGATCACCTCGGCGAAGTCCGACCGGGGATCGATGGTCGACTGGGGGTACTCGCCGGCGCAACCGGCAAGGGCGAGGAGCGCGAAGAGGGGCACGAGGCCTGCGAGTCGCGCCGCGAGGGGGCGGCTCAGTCCGCTCGTCCGGAACGGGAACACGCGCATGAGGGTCGTTTCCTGGCGTGATCGGGTCAGGCGGCGGTCACCGCTCCGGGAACCTCCCGGATCGGCGAGGGTGTCAGCCGCTCAGGAAAGGGCGTCGAGGGCAATGGACTCGTCGATGAGCATCACGGGGATGTCGTCGACCACGGGGTAGAGCACCTGCATGTCTTCCCGGACCAGGCCTCCCTCGAGGGGAGTTCGTACCGGTTCGCCCCCGCGGTTCCGAAGGCCGTCACCGGCGATCGCCGCGTTCACCTTCGCAAGCAGTTCGGCGTCGGCGACGTGGACCGGAAGCCTGGTTTCCGGACAGACCAGAATCTGGAGGAGATCGGGGTTGACCATCTACAAACCCTTGAGCGGTGTCAACCGCGGGTCACGGGGTCGTTCAGCAGGTTCACCCGGTGCCGGCCACTGCCAGGAGCGGACACGCTCCGGGGCCGCCACCGCTCGCGGTCAAAGGCGGCGCAATCTAGCAACTTCGCGCGCGCCACGCGAGATCCGGGACCGGCGCCTGGGCCCGTTCACCCCGCCGCGTCCACCCCACCTGCGCCGCTGCCTTCCGTTGGTCGTGGGCCTTCTGGTCATGGCTCTGGCGGCATGCGGGAACGAAGGCGGGGGAGGCGACGGAGCGGCCTCGGCGGCCCCGGGTGGGGGGCCCGGGGTGCCACGAGAAGGGGTGGCGCGCCCCGGTCAGGGGATCGCATGGGTGATCTTCGGCGCCGACACGGTGCGCGCCGAGATCGCCGACACGCCCGAGCTCCGCGAGCGCGGGCTCATGCACCGGACCGAGCTCGCTGACGGCGAGGGGATGCTCTTCGTCTACAGCACCTCCGCGACCCGCTCATTCTGGATGCGGAACACCTACATCCCTCTCGACATCGCCTTTCTCGACGAGCGCTTGTTCATCGTCGACATCCAGCAGATGGAGCCGGAGACCGAGAACCTCCACGAATCCGCGGCCCCTGCCATGTTCGCCCTCGAAGTGCCGCAGGGCTGGTTCGCCTCGAGGGGGATCGAGGTGGGTGCCGAGGCACGGGTCGTCTTCGGGAGGCGCTGACCACCGGCGGACGCGGCAACGGGCTCCTGGCCATTCCTCCCCCCCGCGCCGCCCCCCTGCTCAGCCCAGGCGCCAGCCCGCCTCGAGCCCGGGGAGCGCGTCGGGGCGGACCAGGATCACGTCGCCCGGGTCGTCCGGGTTCATCACCCCCAGAACCAGGCATCGGCTCGTGAAGCCGGCGATCCTGAGGGGCGGAAAGTTCACCACCCCGAGGACCCGGGTCCCCGTCAGCGAGGCCGGGTCATAGCGGCGCGTGAGCTGCGCCGCTGATGGGAGAACGCCCACGCCGGGGCCGAAGTCCACCAGGAGCCGGATCGAAGGCTTCCTGGCTCCTTCGAGCCGCTCCGCCTCGACCACGACCCCGCAGCGTATGTCGAGCGCGTGGAAGGCGTCGGGGGCCACCCTCGGCAGGGGCGCGCGCGGTGCATCTTCCGCCTTCATCTCAGGATCCTCCGCCGAACGCGTTCATCAGCGCGGCCAGGAAGAGGGCCAGGACCAGCGCGATTCCAACCCCCACGGCCCCGCCGGTCCGGATCGATCGCTTGCCGTCCACGACCGCCGCCCCGACGCCGACCAGGAGGAAGGCCCAGAGGTTGAAGAAATCGAGAAGCTCCAGGTACCGGAGAAGCAACCCCTCGTCGAGGACGGGCGCAAAGATCGCCGGCGTCAGGGAAAGCGACGCGTCTTCGGCCAGGATCCGCACCGGGAGGAGGGCCAGTGATCCGAGCGCGACCACGACGAGGGCATGGGCGCTCACCGAGAGGGTCGTGCGGAAGCTGCCCTCGTAGCCCAGCCCGAAAAGGAAGACCAGTGCGAAGATCGAGCTCGTGAGCAGCACGAAGAGCGGCCAGACCACGACCGACGCGAAGATCGTGCTTACCCAGGTGACCCTGGCCATCGTGTCGAGGTTCGCGGGCAGATCCTCTCCTGCCGCCAGGAGCTGTTCGCGAATCCCGGCCTCCCACAGCTCGAGGGGGAGGAGCGCCGTCGCGAGCGCCGAGAGGAGGGCGCCGACGATGAGGGCGCCCAGTGCACGGGGCTCCGACCGCAGCTCCTGGAAGAGCCGGACGGGCCAGAACAGCACCCCGAGCAGGCGCGCCCCCAGCGTCGAGGGCGTCGGGGCCGATGCCTCCGCGTCGGCGCTCAGCCCGCCCCCCCGGCAAGAGCCGATTCCTGGGCCAGGATGGGCCAGAGGAACCAGGCGACGAATTCCTCGTTCTCGAGCTCGGCGCCCACGGCGCCCGAGGCCACCGCGTCTGCAGCGTCCACCTGGCCCCAGGCCCGGGCCACCACCGAGGCCGACGCGGAGAGGCCCAGCCCCTCCCCACCCCGGGTCACGCCTCCCAGGAAGAGATCGCCGGGCTCCTCGACGGCGGACCGGAGCCACTCCGCCTGGTCCCGCTCGATCCGGTTGGCCACCGCGATGCGTGCCGTGCCCGATGTGACCCGCTCCACCCGGATGCGGACCGCTCCGTCGGCGGTGAACCGGGCCGCATTGTTCACGAGGTTGTAGATCACGCGATCGAGCGCCGCCGCCTCGAGGCATCGGGCGGCCAGGTGCCCCCGCCAGAGGCATTCCACCCGTACCCCGATCGCCGGCTTCGTTCCGCCATTCCGAAGGGGAAAGGCAAAGCCGTCCCACTTGTCGACGAGTTCCCGCATTCCGTGGGCCCGCTCGGCACGATCCCTGGCGTGACCCTCGGGGTCGATGGAAGGGACGAGGCTTCGCACCACCTTGGCCTGGTCCCGGGCCAGGAGCACCGCGGGCTCCACCTCCTCCGGCTCCGGGGCGTCGGGATCCATCAGCGCGCCGTAGAGGCGAAGCGCGAAGAAGGCCCCGCCCCTGAGGTCGTGGAGGGCCCGGCGGGCCACGGGGGGAAGCTCGTCGCCACGGGCGAGCGCCGCCGCGCCCAGCCGTTCGAGGGCCCCGGCAAGGGGGGGCTCGCCGAAGGCCCGGACCCGCGCGGCGAGCGCCGCCCAGTCCGGATCCGGCCGGCCGCCGAGCCACATTTCGTAACAGGTACGCAGGGCGCCGTAGAGGTGGTCGAGGTCCGAGCGGTCGTCGGCGCTCAGGACGTCGGGAGAGAGCTCGAGCCCCTCGCCCGCCCACCTGAGGGAAGGGGGGGTGCGGAGCCGAGGCTCGGGGAGGTTCGGAAACGAGGTGTCCAAGATCGAGCGGGCCCGTGGAGGTTCGGGAAGGTGGAATCCGGATCCGCGGCGCGCTGCCGACAGGTCGGCACGCCGCCACGCATCGGGGTATCCTTTTCAGGTGCCCCGGGTTCCGCAAGGTCTCGAGCGGCAGGTGCCGCGGCGCCACGCTTTGCCGGGCTGGTGGCTCGCAGGGCCCCGGGTTATCGTGCGGGAGCGGGTGCGCTGCCGTCCCGGCCGTCGGACCGGACCCCGGGCTCCGGCTCGGGCAGGCGCTCCCCGGACTCGCCCTTACACATGAGGAGTGCCAGATGAGTTTCCGCACCAACCCGGACCGGATTCTCGACAGCATCGACCGGGCCCGGACGCGGGATGACGGAGGGCTGCTCTTCGTGCGCGAGGCCACGGCCCGGGTGCTCGACACGGAGCCGCTAGCGGCCGACGCCACGCAGGCCGAGCGGGTCCGTCGCGTCTTCGCGGCCGTCGAGAAGGCCTACGTCGCCACGGCGGGGTCTCCGGAGATGCGGCGCCTGGCGGAGCGATTCCAGGCGGTGGGTGACATCCACAACCTGAAGGCCCGCGGCGATGTGACGGTCGCAATCCACTGGCTGGACCACGATCGCCCGGACGACACCGGGATGACCCCCTTCGAAGTGCT
This sequence comes from Gemmatimonadales bacterium, assembly GCA_050485725.1. Classification (GTDB taxonomy): domain Bacteria; phylum Gemmatimonadota; class Gemmatimonadetes; order Longimicrobiales; family Gaopeijiaceae; genus SKNW01. The sequence goes on from JBJHBX010000011.1 coordinate 21,196, forward strand.
CCCCAGGCGCTTCGAGGACATCCGCCAGGTCACGAAGTCCTCGCGCCCCGACGCCAACGCGCTTCGCATCCTCCGAGAGGAGCTCCGGGACGGCGTCGTCGCCGCCTTCGGCAAGATCGAACCGCGGATCCGCGAGGCGGTCCGGGAGCGCGCCGACCAGGGACACTTCGCGGCACGCGTCACGCTGGACCTGCGCCCGGCGGGGTGACGGACGAACCCGCGCCCTGAAGGAGGATCCCCGGTGGTGAGGGGAGGTGCCACGCGCATTCTCCTCGTCTTCCTGGACGGGGTGGGGATCGGCCCGGCCGACGAGGACGTGAACCCCTTCCTCCGTGCCGAGCTTCCCACGATGCGGCGGCTCTTCGGGGGCATCCCGACCCTCGACGCACCCGACCCCCGGGGACCCCGCGCGCGGGCCTTCCCCATCGATGCGAATCTCGGCACCCCCGGTCTCCCCCAGAGCGGAACCGGGCAGGTCGCACTCCTCACGGGGCAGAATGCGGCGGCGCTCTTCGGTCGTCACTTCGGCCCCTGGCCCCCGGTTTCGCTTCGTCCGCTGCTGGAGAGGGAGAACCTTCTGGTCCGGGCCCGTGACCGAGGCCACAAGGTGGCCTTCGCGAACGCCTACCCCCGGGGGTGGCCCGGACGACTCCCCACCCGTCGCCACGCCGCTCCCCCCCTCGCCGCACTTGGCGCCGGTGTGCTGGATCGTCACGTGGAGGCCCTCGCGCGGGGTGATGCCGTCGCCTCGGAGATCCTGAACGACGGCTGGATCCGCTACACCGGACGCCCGGACCTTCCGGTCATCGGAGCCGACGAAGCCGGCGCGAACCTCGCCTCCGTTGCCGGTCAGGCGGATCTCACCCTCTTTGCCCACTACGACACGGATCACGCCGGTCACCGAGGCGGCATGACGGGCGCGGTGGCCGCGCTCGAACGGGTTGACCGCTTCCTGGGCGGGCTTCTCCGGAGCGCGCCCCGGGACCTCGTGGTCGTCGGAACGAGCGACCACGGCAACGTGGAGGACGTCCGGACCGGTCACACGCGGAACCCGGCGCTCGGATTCGTGGCCTGGGGAGACGGCCCGGGTTCGGGGGATCCGCCTCCGCTCCTGGCGGACGTC
>JBJHBX010000012.1:0-21737 GCA_050485725.1 Gemmatimonadales bacterium
CAGGTGGTCGGGGCCCCGGCCACCGCGAGAAGGTCCTTGGCGCCCCACGGAATCCCGTGGAGGGGACCGCGGTCGATACCTTCCTGGAGCTCTGAATCGGCCCGTTCCGCTGCCGCCATCGCGCGCGTCGGGAGGAGGGTCACGACGCATTCGAGCCGGCTCCCGAGTCGCTCCAGGCGCTCCAGCGAGAGGCGGGTCAGCGCCACCGAGGTGACGCCTCCCGACCGGAGCAGCCCGGCCAGCTCCGGGATCGAGGCGAAGGCGAGTGCGGCCGTGTCCCCTGGATCGGGAAGCCGCGCCGGTTCGGCGGGCACCGCGATCACGGGACCCACCGGCGCCTTGCGCCCCGGGAGTCGGGGATCGAACTGGATCGCGGGTGGAACCGAGTTCGGGATCGCCAGTTGCCGGAGCTCGAGGTACCGGTCCCGGTTCGTCCTGACGCCCTGCAGGAGCTGGGTCCGCTGCTCCGGCGTGAAGGAGACCCCTGCGAGCGCCTCCGCCTCCCGGATCGTCTCCTCGGTGATCTCCGGCTCCTCGAGGGCCCTGGCGAAGAGAATGCCGGGGAAGAGCCCTCCCCCCGCACCCGCGGCCGAGCAGAGGGCGAAGAAGCGGCGGCGATCCAGAACAGGTGGATGGATGTCCATGGGTGGCTTCCAGTGAGGGGACGGTTCCCGGGGCCGGGGCGAGGCCGGGCGCGCGGCCCCGGTCATGACGAACCGACGGGTCAGTCTGGGGTGCCTGCTGGAGCCCCGCAACGCCCCCCGCGAAGAACGTTCCCTTGCCACGGATGCGGGTCCCGGCGTAGCGTCAGGCCGAAGGGCTCCCGGGAAGCGACGCCTCCGCCGCCCCCGGCCCTCCTCCAACGCGGAGCCGCCCATGGATCTCGCGCTTCTCCGGGAAACCCACCCCCTGGAGCGTCGGGTCGCGCTTGCGCCGTCCCACCTCGCCGCCCTCGAACGCCTCGGAATCCGCGTCCGGGTCGAGGCCGGCGCCGGCCTGGAGGCCGGCTTCTCCGACGCGGCGTGGACGGATGCGGGCGCTCACGTGGCGCCCGACGCCGGAGCGGCCCTCGAGGGTGCCGACCTCGCGCTCAGGATCCGACCGCCGCGCACCGGACGGGATGGCGCGCCCGACGAGGTGACGACGCTCCCCCGGGGCATCACGCTCGTGTGTCACATGTCGCCCGGAGCGGACCCCGACCTCGAGGCGAAGCTCTCGGCGCGCGGGGTCACGGCCCTGGCCCTGGAGCGCATCCCCCGCATCACCCGAGCCCAGCGGATGGACGTCCTCTCGTCCCAGGCCACCGTCGCCGGCTATCGGGCGGTCCTCCGGGCCGCGGGCCACCTTCCCCGCTTCTTTCCGATGCTGACCACGGCGGCGGGAACGATCCCTCCGGCCCGCGTCCTGGTGCTCGGGGCGGGCGTGGCAGGACTCCAGGCCATCGCCACCGCCCGACGGCTGGGGGCGGCGGTGACCGGGTACGACGTCCGTCCGGCGGCCCGGGAGCAGATCCGGAGCCTGGGCGCCAAGGCGCTCGAGGAGGCGGTGGAAGCCGAGGCCGAGGGCGGGTACGCCCGCGCCCTGACCTCGTCGGAGCAGGAGCGCCAGCTCGCCTTTCTCGGCGAGCACATCCCGGGGTTCGACGTCGTCATCACGACGGCCCAGATCCCCGGGAAGCCGGCCCCCCTCCTGGTCACGGAAGGCGCGGTCCGCGCCATGCGGGCCGGGTCCGTCATCATCGACCTGGCAGGAGAGACGGGCGGGAACTGCGCACTTGCCCGCCCCGGCGAGGTGGTGCGCGAGGGCGGTGTCACCATCGACGCCCCCCTCGCGCTCCCCGCCGAACTCCCCTGGCACGCAAGCGAGATGTTCGGGAAGAACGTCGCCGAGCTCCTCGGACACCTGGTGCACGACGGTGCGCTTCGCATCGATTTCGACGACGAGATCACCGGCGCCATGGCGGTGACCCGCGGCACCGAATCCCCCGAGGGCCCCGCCGACGCCCCGGGAGTCACCTCCAGCACAGGAGACGGTCACGATGGGTGAATGGATCCTCGGCCTGTACGTCTTCGTGCTGGCCATGCTCGTGGGGTTCGAGGTGATCACGAAGGTCCCCCCGACCCTCCACACCCCGCTCATGTCCGGGGCGAACGCGATCTCGGGCATCACGATCCTCGGCGCCGTCCTGGTGGCGGGCGCAGGTGGGGGCGGGATCGCGTGGGCCCTCGGGATCGCCGCCGTCGTCTTCGCCACGGTGAACGTGGTGGGAGGCTTCCTCGTCACCGACCGCATGCTCCGCATGTTCCGCAAGGGGAAGTGACCCGTGCCCCCCATTGCGCAGGACCTCGCGTACCTCCTGTCGGCGACACTCTTCGTATGGGGCCTCAAGCGCCTGGGGTCGCCGGCCACCGCCCGGTCCGGGAACGCCCTGGCGGCAGGCGCCATGCTCCTCGCGGTGGTGGTGACCCTCCTGGACCGCGAAATCGTGAGCTGGGGCGGGCTTGCCGCCGCCCTCGCCGCGGGCATCGTGATCGGCGCGCTCCTGGCCCGCCTCGTGAAGATGACCGACATGCCCCAGCTGGTCGGGATCTTCAACGGACTCGGGGGCGGCGCCTCGGCGCTGATCGCCTCCGCCGAGCTGACCCGGGCGGTCGGCTGGGACTCGAATGTCGGCGTTCCAGTCACCCCCGACCTGGGGGCGGCAGGCACGATCTCAGTGGCTGTCGGCGTGCTGGTGGGCACCGTCACCTTCTCGGGCAGCTTCGTCGCCTTCGGGAAACTCCAGGGGTTCATCACCGGTCGCCCGGTCACCTGGCCGCTCCAGAAGTCGCTGAACCTGCTCCTCTTCGTGGCCGCCGTCGGCCTTTCCCTGGCCATGGTCCTCGCCATGGCCGGCGTGGCCTGGGGCGGAGAGGCGCCAGGAGGTTCGGGAGCGTTCGCCTTCGATGCGCCCCTCCTTTCGCTCGCGATCCTGGCCGGGGTCGCCTTCGTCCTCGGCGTCTTCCTGGTGCTCCCCATCGGCGGCGCCGACATGCCGGTGGTCATCTCGCTGCTGAACTCCTATTCGGGGCTCGCGGCGTCGGCAGCGGGCTTCGTGCTCGGCAACCCGCTCCTGATCATTGCCGGGGCGCTGGTCGGGGCGTCCGGACTGATCCTGACCCAGCTCATGTGCCGGGCCATGAACCGATCCCTCGCGAACGTCGCCTTCGGAGCCTTCGGGGGCGGGGGCACCGCCGTCGGAGCCGGTGACGGCGACCGGAGCGCGCGCAGCACGAACCCGGAAGACGCCGCCCTTCTCCTGGCCTACGCCCAGTCGGTCATGGTGGTCCCGGGGTACGGGCTGGCCGTTGCGCAGGCGCAGCATGAGACAAGGAAGCTGATGGACCTGCTGCGCGAACGCGACGTCCAGGTGCGGTTCGCGATCCACCCGGTGGCGGGGCGGATGCCGGGGCACATGAACGTACTCCTCGCCGAGGCCGACATTCCGTACGACCTCCTCCTCGACCTCGACGACGCGAATCCCGAGTTCGCCCGGACCGACGTCGTGATCGTGGTCGGGGCGAACGACGTGGTGAACCCGCTGGCGCGGGACCCGGGGAGCGCCATCGCCGGCATGCCGATTCTCGACGTGGACAGGGCCGCGAAGGTCCTGATGATCAAGCGCAGCCTGAGCCCCGGCTTCGCGGGGATCGACAACCCGCTCTTCTACGAAGAGAACACGCTGATGCTCTTCATGGATGCGAAGGAGGCGCTTTCCCAGCTGGCCCGCGAGGTCAAGGAGGTCTGACGCGACGCGGCCAGGGCGGCAGCCCTCGCCCGGTCACCCCCGGTCCGACGGCTCAGGGCCGGGCGTGCCCGGGCCCCCTGCCGGGGTCGAGTCGGATCCCGCCCCCGCCTTCCAGGGCGTTTCGCCCTCGAGATGCTCCGCGTGCGCCTCGAGGAGCTGCCAGCTCCGGTCGAGGTGCCGGCGCTCGGTGCGCAGGTTCCCGACAGCCAGCCGCAGGGCCACCCGGTCCCTCAGTCGCGTGTGCGAAAGAAAGAGCTCGCCCGTGCCGTTCACCGCGTGCATCAGGGCCATGTTCAGTGCGTCCTCGGCGGCGGCGTCGAGCCCGGGGGTGACCCGCCGGAAGACCACCGTGGAAAAGGGAACGGGGGCCACGAGCTCCCAACGGGGGTCCGTCTCGACCCGGTCCGCGAAATCCCGTGTCAGGCGCACGTGCTCCCGGATCCGTTCCCGGATCCCCTCCGCCCCGAACCCCCGCAGCACGAACCAGAGCTTGAGCGACCGGAACCTGCGGCCCAGCGCCACCCCGTAGTCCATCAGGTTCACGCTCTCGCCCTCCTCGGGGGTCCTCAGGTACTCGGGCACGAGGGAAAAGGCGTCCCGGACGATGGCCGGACGGCGCGTGTAGAGGACCGAGCAGTCCATCGGGGTGAAGAGCCACTTGTGCGGGTTGAAGACGATGGAGTCGGCCTCCTCCCACCCGGCGAAGAGCGGGCGAAGCTCGGGCACCGCCGCGGCCGCGCCGGCGTAGGCCGCATCCACGTGCAGCCAGAGGTCACGCGCCCGGGCGATTTCCGAGATCGGGGCCACCGGGTCAACGCTCGTGGTGGAGGTCGTCCCCACGGTGGCCACCACTGCTACCGGACGGATCCCCGCGGCCAGGTCCTCCTCGATGGCCGATCGGAGTGCGGCGGGGTCCATCCGGAAGAGGTCGTCGGTGGGAATCTTCCGGATCCCCTCCTGGCCCATGCCCAGCGTGATGACCGCCTTCTCGATCGACGAATGCGCCTCGACCGAGGCGTAGACCCGCCCCCGGGGAAGCCCGAAGAGCCCCTCCGTCCGGACCGAGGGGAAGGCCTGCTGCCGCGCGGCGGCCAGGGCGACGAGCGAGGCGCTCGAGGCGGTATCCTGGATCACGCCGAAGAAGGGTTCCGGGAGGCCGAGCATCTGCCGGATCCAGCCGAGCACCTGTTCCTCGAGCTCGGTGCCGGCCGGGGAGCTCCGCCAGACCATCGCGTTCACGTTCAGCGTGGAGGCGAGCATCTCGCCCAGGATTCCCGGGCCGGATCCCGTGACCGCGAAGTAGCCGTGGAACGACGGGTGGTTCCAGTGGGTGATCCCGGGCAGCACGAGGGCTTCGAAGTCCCTCAGCACCGCCTCCAGCGCCTCCGGGGATTCCGGCGCGACTTGGGGGAGCGCCCGCTTCAGGTCACCCGGGCGGACCTGGGCCAGGACCGGGTACCGTTCGACCCCGGCCAGGTAGTCGGCCATCCAGTCCACGGCCTCACGGGCGAGCGCACGGAAGCTGTCGGGGGGAAGATCTCCGGTTTCCGCCCCCGGTGGGCGCGGGTTCACCGGCAAGGTCGCCGAGTCGGAGGGCCGGGGTGCGGGCATGGGTGCGGGAAGACGGGGGTCGGGTTCGAGCCGGCCGGGAGGGCCGAGGCGCGGCCTCTCCGCCGGGTCAGTTCGAGGCGGTCCCCGTGATGCCGGCCTTGGGCGGCCCCAGCCGATCGAGCTCTTCCTCGAGATGGGCGAGGTCGCCCCGGATCTCGCCGAGCAGCTCCTCGTCGGGTGCCTCGGTGACGCCGGTCCCATGCAGGAGGTTGAAGAAGAGCGCGTCGATGTGACCCACGTTGGCGTGGGTCACGAGCTGGTCCACGACGCGGCTGAGCCGGAGGAGCTCGCGAAGATCGACGCCACGTGAGCCGGTCTCCGGCGTAGCCTCGCGGAAGAGGTACCGGAGGAGAATCTCCCGCAGGAGCTGGACCTCCTCGACCACGTCTCCGGCGGCGAGCCCCCGGAGGGCGGCCACGTTCCCGTACATGGCAGCGAGCTGATGGACAAGGGGTTCAACCTCGTCGCGCCAGGGTCCCGTGGCAGGCGAAAGGAACCGGGTCACCGCGCCGATGAGGTCGTCGCGAAGCTCCCCGAGCAGGCCCTCGCCCCGCCTCGAGCGGGCCTCGAGTTCGACGCTCCAGCGCCGGGCCAGCTCCTCCGCGTTTTCCTCGAGCCATCGACACAGTTCGAGTTCGGTCATCGGTCGAACCACGACGGATTCACCGGACCTCTCGTCCATTCCGTCATCGTCGATGGTGTCGGGGTGAATCGCGAGCATGGGCTCGGGCCTCGTAGCGTTCGGGTGGACAGCCGTGTGAATTTACCCGCTTCGGTCCTGCGGTGCACCCCCTCGACCCGATCGTGTACCGGCCTCCGACGCAGTCCGTGGATTCGGCGCTTCACGCTCCACCGGCGGGCTCACCAGGTGCACGGTCACCGTCGTACCGACGCCCTCCCCGCTCTCCGCCTCCACCCACCCACCCCACGACTCGACGAGCCGCCGGACGATGGCGAGCCCCAGTCCCGTCCCGGTGCTGCGTGTCGAGAAATGGGGTTCGAAGATCCGGGGCAGGAGGTCCTCCGGAATGCCCGTACCGTCGTCCCGCACCCGGAGGGTCACGCCGTCTCCGGTCACCTCCGCCTCGACGCGGACGGCGCCGCCTGCCGGGAGCGCCGCGCGGGCGTTCTCGAGCAGGTTGACCAGCACTTCCTTGAGTTCGTCCGGCCGCGCGCACACCGGCGGCAGGCCCGGGTCGAGGGTCGCCTCGAACCGGACCGGGCCCTCGCCTGCCGCGTAGAGGTCCATCACCTCTCCGACCACGGCGGCAAGCTCCAGCACCTGCACCGGGCCTCCGTCGCCCGTCGCCGGTGCGGCGAAGCGCGAGAAGGAGGAGGAAATCGCCGCCAGGCGATCGATCTCGGTCAGGATCGCGGCCACGTTTCGTTCAAGGATCTCGTCGTAGTCGGGGCGGCGGTCGGTCCACGCTCGCCGGATGTGCTGCACCCCGAGCTTGATGGGGGTGAGGGGGTTCTTGACCTCGTGGGCGACCTGCTGGGCCATCTCGCCCCAGGCGAGGATCCGCTCGGTGCGGAGCTCGTCGGTCACGTCCTCGATCGCAAGAACCGCGCCCGCGGGCGTGCCGGCGCCGGTGATCCGGCGGGCCCGAAGCCGGATCCGGCGCCCGCCCAGCGTGAGTTCCGTCCCGGCCTCGGTCAGGCCGTCCCGCAGGTACTCCTCGATCCAGCGCCCGACCCCGGCACGCCGCTCGTCATCGTCGTGCCCCGCGTCGGGGATCCGCTCGTTCCTCGCCAGGGGCACCCCGAGCAGGGCCTCTGCCCTTGGGTTCGCGAGCGTCACCCGACCCTGTGCATCCACGGCCACGACCCCGGTGGCCACTTCCTCGACGATGGCCCGGGTCCGCCGCGAGCTGCGAACCAGCGCGCGGCGGGTCCGGGCGAGCCGGTCGACCATGCGGTTGAAGGCCCCGAAGACCGCTCCGAACTCGTCGGTCCGGTCGGTGGGCAGGTGCACGCCCATGTTCCCGGAGCCGACTCGCTCCGACGCCACCTGCAGCGTCTGGATCGGACGCGAGAGGGCGCGCCCGACGAGCAGTGCGAGAAGGACCGACAGCCCGGCCCCGAGCACCAGCATGAAGGCCAGCAGATCCGCGACTTCGCGCTGGCGGACCGCCGTCGCGCCGGCCTGGAGGGCTGCGGGAGCGGCCAGCACGAGTCCCCCGGGCATCCGCCTGTACGCGACGACATAGCCCCATCCCCCGAGCGACGCCGTGGTCGTGACCAGCGTGCTCGACCCGGCCGAGAGCGTGGCGTGGACCGCCGGGGGTATCCAGCCCTGGTAGAGCCCCAGCTCCACCAGCTCGCGCTGCGAGCCGCCCACGAGCTGCCCGCCCTCGTACAGGAGCAGATCCGATCCCACGCGGTTCGCAAGCAGGTCCATCGCCCCCCCGGATTCCACGAAACCGGCGGCCGCTCCATCGACGGCACGGGCGGCGAGCGCCTCGGCCGTTCGGACCGAGGCCCCGGCCAGGGTGCGGTAGGCGAGCATCCCGAAGAGGATCGTCGGGACGAGGAAGAAGGCGAAGAGGGCGAGGGTGACGCGACCCCGGAAGGACGTGAGCGCAGCCGCGACCCGCGGGAGGGGTACGGGCCCCGGAAAGGCCAGGCGCCGCCCTGCAGACCAGAGCAGCAGAAGCGTGGCCACCGAGGCCATCAGGAGCAGGGTGCCGCGGGTCAGCACCAGCAGGGGCCTGGGAAGCGAGACCGCGTAGCGGACCAGGTAGACCTGGTCGGGGAAGGTGAGAGGGACCTCACCCACCCATCCGTCACCGGTCAGCGTCCAGCGCACTCCGGCCTCCGGCATCTCCATCTCGCCGGGAAGGAGCGGCACGAGCGACACCGGGTCCGGGTCTGACCTCGCCGGCGAGAAGAGGGGGCCCAGGGGCGAGTCCCCTGAGAAGCCCCGCCGGGGGGGGACTACCGCCGTCAGGGTGGCGCCCCTGGACAGGGGCGCCGCCACCAGGTAGTGGGTGTCGGCAAGCCCTTCGTGGACGAGCCTCACTTCTCCCTCGATCAGTGCGGCCATGCGCAGGTCCGGGGGAATCGCCGGCCGCGGGGTCGTCACCCCGATCCTGAGCTCCTCCTGGGCGAACCCGTCGGGCGACCACCAGGTGAGCCAGAGGGGGATCCCCTCCCGCGCCAGCCCGCTTCCCGCCCATGCGCCATAGAGCACCTCGACGGGGTTCCGGCCGGTCAGGCTGAGCGCCCTTGCCTCCTCTCCGACCCTGAGAAGAAGGAATTCGAGAAAAGGGTCGGGACGGGTCCCGAGCCGCTCGATCCGGTCCTCGGCATCGGCCACCCGGGCCTCGACCCTCGCCCCCCACGCCCATGGGAGGACGAGCGAGGAGGCCAGCACCCCGACCCCGATCCAGCGGAGCATCGCATCGCGCCATCCTCCCTCGGCACCGAAGGCGCTCACGAGGATCAGGAGCGGGATGATCCACCCCAGGATGAGGACGGGGGGCCACCCGGCCCCGGCGCGCACGAGGGCCGCACCGACCCCGCCCGCCACGAGGGCCGCCACGGCGGCGCCGAGGATCCAGCCCGGCCGCGTGGGTCCCCCCTTTCGGCGTCCTGCCTGGATCGCCACCGCCCAGATCAGCGACACCAGGAGAAAGGCGGACGCCTGGAAGAGCACCCAGAGCACCTCGGGACCCACCAGCAGGTCCCTGGAGGCGCTTCGTCCGATGAGCGAGAGGATCCCCCACGCCATGAGAACGCCACCGACCCCCGCACCCGCCGCCGGAACCCGCGGGATCGAGGGAAAGCGCGACGGCGCGACGAAGCCGAGAAGAAGCACACCGGCGGCCCCGAGGAGGAGCACGTCGCCCAGGGTCAGCGCGAAGGGCCCCGGGAGAAGGAGGTCCGCGGGAGCGAAGAGCCGCACGTCGCCGGCAAGCGCCCGCAGGGGAAGGGCGAGCACGAGGGCCACCAGTGCGAGGGCGGCCAGGGTCCGACCGCCGCGGATCTCCCGCGTCCCCCGCGCCGTACCGAACCAGAGGAGGAGGAGAAGCAGGGTGACCGCCCACCGCCAGCGGGTGATCGCCTGGTCCCGTGCCTCCGCCTCGGAGTCGGGGACCACCGCGACCGAGAAGAGGACTTCCCTCTCCCACGTGAGGCCCCACGCCGCTTCCCCCTCGACCCGGTCCTCGCGTCCCACCTCGATCCGTGCGCCCGTCGCGGCGGTGAACCTTGACACGAAATCCGCCCTCTCGCCCTCGAGGGTCGCCGGGAGATCGGATCTGAGGAGGCTCGCGGCCACCGCCGTCCCCGTCCCGTCGGGAAGGGCACGGGTCACGTAGAGGTATCCGAAGAGCGCCGATTCCGCGTAGATGTAGGGCGAAAGGCCGAGCCTGGCGTCACGGGGCACCGGTCCCTGGTGGCTCCCCTCCCAGGCGATCAGGTCGCCGCCCGGACCGAAGACGGCCACCGCGTCCACGTCCCCCTGCACGAGCTCGGGCGGAATGGGCGCCCGGAGCCGTCCCGCATCCGGATCATGGAGGGCCGCAAGGCGTGCAGCGGCCTCCTCGCCTGCCAGGAGGAGCGCGTCGAGCTCGCCCGAAAGGCGTTCCGTGACCTCCGCTTCGCGAGCCCGGTCGCGTACTTCCCAGGTGGACGAGATCCTGGCGAGGTGCCCTTCGGCGGCGAAGCCGAGGGTGACCGCCGCCAGCAGGGGCACGACCGGGTGGGGCAGCCGGTCGACCCCGAGGCTCCGACCAACCATTCCCACCAGGCCGACGGCGACGAGGCTTCCCGCCACCAGCGGGAGCACGCCTCCGCCACCGACCCAGAGCGCCACGGCGAAGGCGCCGAGGTAAAGCACCGCAGCCGGGAGGAGGGGGAAGATCACGGTACGGGTTGCGCCTTTGCGCGGGATCGGGGAGCTTGGCAGGGTCCCGGGGGGATCCGTCGGAGGGAAGATGGTCCCATGGCGGGCAGGGGGACAGGGTTCGGCCGGATCCGCGTCGCGCCCTGCGGACCGGGGCATCACGCCCCGGGTACAAGAGGAAGGCTCACTGGAACTACCGCTTGGACCCGTTGCGGGGTCCGGATCCCTTTCACTGGCTGGTGCCCATGGCTGCCCACGAAGTCCCTGCGCTCCCGACCCCGGTTCTCCGGCTTCTGACGGCCCTCTTCGTCGCGTGCACGCTCCTACCGGCGGAGGTGACGGCGCAAAGCGTGACCCTGGACCAGGGGACCTTCCGCATCCTTTCCGGCGGGCAGGACGCCGGAACGGAGGAGTTCGCGATCCGGCGCGCCGGAAGCGGCGCAGACCAGCAGGTCATCGCCACCGCGGAGATCAGGCTGAACGTCTCGAGCGGAGGAACGAATCTCGTGCCGCTGCTTCGTGCCTCGGGCGGGGACATGGCCGTCTCGGCCTACCAGATCAAGGTGTCGGGGAACGTGCAGGAGGAGGTCCTGATGGAGCTGGGCGGGGGCCGGTTCGTCAGCAGGGTGCGTTCGGAGCGCGGCGAACGTGAACGGGAGTACCGCGCTGCCACCGGGACCGTGCTGCTGGACCAGGGGGTGGCGCACCAGTATTACTTCGTGGCACAGCGCGCTTCGGGGGGGAGTGCCACGGTCCCGGCGATCTCGCCCCGGGAAGGCCGTCAGTTCGAGCTCTCCATCTCGACGGTGGCAGCGGCCACCTCGGTGCAACTCGGAGAGGGCTCGGTCCAGGGCCGCCACCTCCGGATCCAGGGCGACGGACGATCCGTCGACCTGTGGGTCGACGGGGAGGGTCGGGTTCTGAGGGTCGAGGACGCGGAGCGCGGGTACACGGCCATCCGAGCCAGGGCGCCCTGACCGCGAACCGTCGTCGGGGCCCCGGCCGCCTGCGGGCGGGAACGAGGTCAGCGGGCATCGGAAGAATTTCGATGGGTGGATGCGTAAGGGGTCCGGAAGCCGGTGGGTCGGGTTTGCCCGGCACGCGCGTCGCCTTAGGGGGAGGAGGGGAGACGGATGGCGGGAAGGGGAAAGGTGGTCCTGGGAGTGATCGTGGTCGGCGTCCTGGGGGCGACGGCGTTCCTTGCCGTTCGCGGCTCGGGAAGCCGAGCCGTGGACGTCCGGACCTCGACGGTGGAAGCCCGTGATCTGACCTCGGTGATCACGGCCACCGGGAGCGTCCGACCCCGGCGCCAGGTCAACATCTCCTCCGACGTCATGGGACGGGTGGTCGAACTGAACGTCGAAGAGGGGGACGAGGTGGAGCGGGGCATGATCCTGCTGCGGATCGATCCCTCGGCCACCGAGACGCAGGTCTCCCGCGCCCGGGCCGCGCTCTCGCAGTCCCAGGCCCAGGTGGCACAGGCTCGCGCGAACCTCGTTCAGGCTCAGCGCGACCTGGAGCGCCTGGAAACCCTCAGGGATCGGGACCCGAACCTCGTGAGCCGACAGGCGCTCGAGGAAGCCCTGACCCGGGTCGAGGTGCAGCGGTCCACGCTCCAGGCGTCCGAGTTCGGCGCGGCCCAGGCGCGAGCCCAGGTGGAGGAGGCCGAGGAACAGCGGTCCCGAACGACCATTACGGCCCCGATCTCCGGCCGGGTGACCCGGCTGAACATCGAGGAAGGGGAAACGGTGGTGATCGGCACGATGAACAACCCCGGGAGCCTCCTCCTCACGGTGAGCGATCTGGCGGTGATCGAGGCCGTCCTGACGGTGGACGAGATCGATCTTCCGCGCATCAGCCTCGGCGACTCGGCCAGGGTCGAGATCGACGCGTTCCCGGGACGCACCTTCGGGGGGCAGGTCTCCCGCATCGGGAACTCCGCGATCCAGGCCACCACGGGGCAGCCCCGGGCCACCGTCGAGTTCGAGGTCATCCTGACCCTCCTCGACCCGCCGGACGCACTCCGCCCGGACCTTTCCGCCTCGGCGGACATCGTGGTGGAGAGGCGTCCCGGGGCCCTCGCCGTTCCCATCATCGCCGTCACGGTACGCGACGAGCCCGAGCGAACCGAGGGCGTGTTCGTGGTCCGGGAGGGTCGCGCCGTCTGGACCCCGGTGGTCATCGGGATCACCGGCGAGGAGCACTTCGAGGTCCTTTCGGGTCTCTCCGCCGGCGACGAGGTGGTCAGCGGACCCTACCAGCTCATCCAGGCCCTCTCCGACGGCGCCTCGGTCCGGGTTGCCAACCCCGCTTCGCGCGACGCGGGCTGATCCGCCCCGGCCCCGCCCCCCCATGCAGATCCGCGAAGGCATCCTCCTCGCCCTGCAGCAGCTTCGCCAGGAGAAGCTGAAGAGCGCCTTCGGCCTCCTGGGGGTGGTGATCGGAGTCATGTTCCTGATCATCGTGGTGAGCGTGGTCGAGGGAATGAACCGGTACATCGAGGAGGACTTCGCCACCGAGGTCTTCGGGGTCAACACGGTCCAGGTGCGGCGGTTTCCCCAGGTCCAGGTGAACGTCGGGCCCGCAGACGTCCGGGAGCGCGAGCGGCGTCCGGTGCCGACCCTCGCCGATGCGGAGGCCATTCGCCGGGGACTCTCGGTTCCGGGAAGGGTCGGCGTCGAGTCGGGCGCGTTCGCGAGCATCCGCACCGATGATGGCAGGGTCGCGGAGCAGGTGCAGCTGGCGGCGATCTCGGAGGAGATCCTGACGATCCGGACCCTCCGCGTCGAGGTCGGGCGGCCTTTCTCTCCGCAGGAGGCGTCGCGCGGGGTTCCTGTGGCGATCCTGGGGACCTCGGTGGCCGATGCGCTCTTCCCCGACGTCGACCCCCTGGGACAGCGGATTCGCATCCGGAGTTTCCCCTACCGGGTCGTCGGGGTCCTCGAGGACCAGGGCACGATCCTCGGCATCTCGCTGAACAACCGGGTCCTGATTCCCGCCGCCTCGCGGGCCGGGCAGGTCGTGCCCGTTCGAGGTGGCGTGTCCGGCATCATCGTCCAGGTCGACGACCCCAGGGATCTGGCCACCGCATCGATGGACACCGAGGCGGCGCTCCGGGTGCACCGGAGGCTCCGGCCCGACCAGCCCAACGACTTCGCCCTCGAGACGGCCGAGAGTTCGCTGGCCTTCTGGGAAACGATCTCACGCGTGCTCTTCATCGCGCTCCCGGGGCTCGTCGGGATCTCCCTCGTCGTGGGCGGGATCGTGATCATGAACATCATGCTCGTATCGGTAATGGAGCGCACGCGTGAAATCGGAATCCGGAAGGCGCTTGGAGCGCAGCGGCGCGACATCGTCGGCCAGTTCCTCGTCGAGTCGGCCACCGTTTCCGCCGCCGGCGCGGTGATCGGGGTCGTGATCGGGGTCGGTCTCACGGTACTCGTCCGGATCCTGACGCCCCTCCCGGCGGCCATCGCCCCCCACTGGGTCGCCGTAAGCGTGATGCTGGGCCTGTCGGTGGGGATCATCGCGGGCGTGTACCCGGCCGTCCGCGCTTCGGCCCTCGACCCGGTGGAGGCGCTTCGGCATGAGTGAGCCGCGGGTCCGCAGGCGACGTCGCGAACTTCGTCGCGCGATCTTCGGCGTCGGGGAAGGCGTACGGATCGCCGTCGACTCGATCCGGATCAACCCCTTCCGCTCGAGCCTGACGGTGCTCGGGGTGGGGATCGGCGTCTGCGTCGTCGTGCTCATGGCGGCCCTGATCTCGGGAATCCGCGGCTCGATCCAGGAAGGGATCGAGGCCTCGGGGCCGAGGAACTTCATGATCACGGTGTTCGATCCCGACGAGATCCAGCTCGTGGGTGGGGGCATGGACGCGGACTGGATCCGGCGACCCCCCATCACCCTCGAGGAAGTCGACCGGATCGTCCGCGTGGACGGGGTGGACGGGGTCCTTCTCTCCGTGAGGCTGAGGAATGCTGCAGATGGCGACGGAGGGGTGACCGTACGCCACGGCGAGGTCGGGATCTCGGGCGTGCGGGCCACCGGCGAAACCGCCGGGTGGGCCGGGTTCCAGGGCGCGACCTTCGTCGAGGGGAGGGACTTCGCCACCGTCGACTTCGCCGAGGCCCGGCTCGTGGCGGCGATCTCGGCGAGGCTGGCGCGGGACCTGGTCGGAGACCGCCCGGCAACCGGGCTGCGGCTGCGGATCCGGACCGGCCCGGAAATCGAACTCCCGGTCACGGTGGTGGGCGTCTTCGAGCCCCCGGAGCAGCCCTTTTCCGACGAAGTGGCGCAGTGGATGGTGATCCCCCATGCCACCGCCGTACGTCGCTTCGGCGCGTCCCGGACGCTGGGCGAGGTCATGATCGTTCCCGCCGCCGACCGGGACCAGGGAGACGTCGAGGACGCCGTGATCGCGGCGATGCGCACGGCCCGGGGGCTCGCGCCCGGTGAATCCAACGACTTCTCGGTCATCCGCTCCACGCAGCTCCTCGAGATCTTCGACCGGTTCACGGGCGTCTTCTTCATCGTGATGCTGGCGCTTTCCTCCGTGGGCCTGATGGTCGGCGGGGTGGGCGTCGTGGGGATGATGCTGATCTCGGTCACCGAACGCACCCGCGAGATCGGCATCCGGAAGGCGCTCGGAGCCACACGGATCGAGATCCTCTGGCAGTTCCTCGTCGAGGCCGGCGTTCTCACCCTCCTCGGCGGCGCCTCCGGCCTCCTGATGGGGGCGGGACTGGCCTGGCTCGTGGCAACGGTGACCCCGGTGCCGGCTTCGATCCCGCTCTGGTCGGTGGCCGTGTCGCTCCTGGCGGCGGCCGTGACCGGAATGGTCTTCGGCCTCTTCCCGGCGATGCGCGCTTCGCGGATGCATCCCGTGGAAGCCCTGGGGCACGAGTGACCCCGCGGACAGCGCACCCCGCACCTCACCTCCGGACCCACATGCCTCATCTTCTCGACGTGCTGGCCGTGTTCGCCCATCCAGACGATGCCGAGCTGCTCTGCGGAGGGGCACTGGCCGCCTCGGTGGACCAGGGAGAACGGGTTGGAATCCTGGACCTCACGCGAGGAGAGCTGGGGAGCCGGGGCACGCCGGAGATCCGGGACGGCGAGGCGGCGGAAGCCGCCCGGGTTCTCGGCGTCGAGCTGCGTCGGAACGCCGGCCTCCCCGACGGCAGCCTCGACGATTCCCACGGATCGCGTCGGCACCTCGCCCGATTCTTCAGGGAGCTTCGCCCGCGGGTGGTCGTCACGCACTGGATGAACGGGCGCCATCCGGACCACCGCGCGGCCGCCGCCCTCGTGACCTCCACTGCCTACCTGGCCGGACTCCGCAACCTCGACGTGGACGGGAAGCCCTTCCGACCCGGGAAGGTGGTGTACGCCACCGCGTTCCGTGAGGACGCCCCGCCCCCGACCTTCGTCGTGGACGTTACCGCCACCGCCGAGCGGAAGATCGAGGCCCTGGCATGCTACGGCTCGCAGTTCGACGGGGTGGCGGGGATGGGGGAGGTCTTCCCCGCCGGAGATCGGCCGCTCCTGGACCAGGTGCGGGCGCACATGGCGGTCACGGGTTCGAGGGTCCGCGTTCGCGCGGGCGAGCCCTTCGTGACCCTCGAGACCATGGCGCTCCCCTCCCTCGGGCAGGCAAGCGTATCGACCTTCTGAGGGCCGGAGTGCGACGCTGCTCCCGGTGGGCGACGCTACCTCCGCGGGGCCACCCTATCCGCCGGCCCCGGAGGACTCCGACGCGGTGGCGCATCGGACCTCGAGGAGAAGGCGGCGCCATGACGGGGTCTCGGGACCGGAGGCCCGCAGCACGCGAGCCCGGGCGCGTCCACCCCGGAGAAGCCAGGGCGCCAGCCAGTCTCCGATCTCGGTCGGGAGATGACCGAGAGGCTCCCCCGTGGGGAGGTGCACCCAGACCCGGGGTTTCGCTTCCACCGGTGGATCCGGAATGAGCGTCAGGCGGTCACCGGTCCGGACCCGCTCGAGCGAGTTGGCGCGTTCCGCGAACACGGTTCCGTGGACGGTGGCCCTGAACCGGGGGGGGCGACCGGCGGGGAACGGGTTGGCTTCGGTCCGTGAAGGCAATGGAGCGGGGCAGGTTCGGCGGGAGGACGGGGCCAGCCGGGAAGACGATCGTGGCGGGGACCGCGGGACCACCCGCTGCGGGGACGGTTCGATCGGGACCCGGTCCGTGGTAGATTAACCCCTGGCGAACGTCGCCACCACCGGCCCTTCCTCGGTTCGACGGAGTCCCGGCTTTCCCCCATGGAACGCATCCACCTCGACCATGCGGCAGCGACCCCTCTGCGCCCGGAAGCGCGGGAGGTACTCCTGCGTCACATGGACGCGAGCCCGGGGAACCCCTCTTCGCCCCACGCCGAGGGCAGGCAGGCCCGCGCGGTGCTCGAGGGAGCCCGTCGCAGGGTGGCGGCGGCGCTCGGTGTGCCGGTGGACTGGATTGTCTTCACCCGCGGGGGCACGGAGTCGGCCAACCTGGCCGTGCTCGGCCGCGTCGGGGCGGCGCCTGAGCGCAGCCTCGTGGTCTCCGCCGTGGAGCACGCGGCCGTGCGGGAGCCCGCCGCCGTGGCGCTTCGCCGGGGCGTCCCGGTCACGGTCCTCTCCGTGGCGCCCGATGGGTGCCCCGACGGCGAGACCCTCGCGGCGGTACTCACCGGAAACCCTGCACCTTCGCTCGTTTCGGTCCAGCTCGTGAATTCGGAGACGGGGCTCGTCATCGAGCTGGACGAGCTGTTCCGCTCCTGTGCCGACAGCGCGGTCCCGGTGCACGTGGATGCCGTTCAGGCACCCGGGAGGGTGGTCCTCCCCACCCCGGGGCGGGCGCGTCGTGACGGCGTGCAGGGCGGGCTCCGGCCCTCGAGCCCCGCGGCGGGCCCTTCCCTCATGACCCTCTCGGCGCACAAGCTGGGCGGGCCGAGGGGCGTGGGACTCCTCGTGCGCGACCCGGGAGTACTCCTCGCTCCCCTCCTGCACGGTGGGAAGCAGGAGGCCGGCCTCGTGCCCGGCACGGAGGACGTGGCGGGTGCGGCGGCCTTCGCCGAGGTCCTCGAACTGGCCCTCGCCGAGGCGGAGTCCGAGATCCCGAGGCTCTCGGCGCTGCGGGACCGGCTTGAGGCAGGCCTCATCGAGGGCGTCCCGGGGATCCGGGTGCTCGGGGCCGATGGCCGTCGCGCCCCACACATCCTCGGCGTGGCGCTGCCGGACCTGCCCCGCGACCTGCTTCCTGGTGCCCTCGACCTCGTGGGGATCTCGGTCTCTGCCGGCTCCGCCTGCCGAAGCGGAAGCCCGGAGCCCAGCCCGGTCCTCGCGGCCTTGCACGGCCCCGACGCGGCGCGACTGGCCCCTGTCCGCTTTTCGCTCGGGCGGGAGACCCGGGCTGCCCACATCGACGAGGCGCTCGCGCGCGCCGTCCCCGTTCTGCAGCGGGCCGTCGGGTCCCTCGTGGGGGCCCGGGGCGGGACCGAAGGATGACTTCCCCCCAGCCGTCCCCCGGTCGCGCGCCCGAGCGCGTCCTCGTCGCCATGTCGGGCGGGGTCGATTCATCCGTGGCCGCCGCACTCCTCGTGGAAGCGGGTCACGAGGTCGTGGGCGTCACGATGAAGACCTTCTGCTACGAGGGAACGGAGGGTCCCTCGCGCACCTGCTGCGGACTTGACGGGATCCTCGACGCCCGGCATGTGGCGGACCGCCTCGGCATTCCCCATTACGTCTTCGATGTCGAGGAGGCGTTCACCCGCGACGTCATCGACGATTTCGTGGACGAGTACGCCCGCGGCCGGACTCCGAACCCGTGCGTGCGATGCAACTCGAACACGAAGTTCCGTGACCTCCTTGCCCGGGGCAGCCTCCTCGGTTGCGAGGCCATCGCGACGGGACACTATGTCCGCGCGGTCCACCCCTTGGGCAGAGGGCCGTCCCACCTTCTGCGGGGGGCGGACATGGAGAAGGACCAGGCCTATTTCCTCTGGGGCCTTCCACGGGAAATGCTGCCCCGGCTGCGCTTTCCCCTGGGTGACCTGACGAAGCCGGAGGTCCGCCGGATCGCACGGGAACGGGGCCTCACCACCGCAGAAAAGCCCGAGTCACAGGAAATCTGCTTCGTCCCCACCGGAGACTACCGGGGGTTCCTCTCGAAGCGCCTGGCGCCCCGGCATCCGGCGCTGGAACCCGGGAACATCGTGGACCTCGACGGAGTCGTCATCGGGCAGCACCGCGGGTACGCGGGGTTCACGGTGGGGCAGCGCCGTGGGCTGGGCGGCGGATTCCCGGAGCCGCTCTTCGTGGTCGAGATCCGACCCGACCGTCGCGAGGTCGTCGTCGGACCCCGGTCGGCGCTCGATGCCGAAGGGGTTTCGATCGAGGGCGTGAACTGGCTCGCCGCCGAGGTTCGACCGGAGGCGGGACTCGAGGTAGGGATCCAGATCCGGCACCGGGCGGGAAGCGTGCCCGGTCGGATCGTGGGGGTCGCTGCCGACGGGGCGGTTCAGCTCGCGTTCGAGGATCCCCAGGCCGCGGTGACCCCGGGGCAGTCGGCGGTGCTCTTCGACGGGGACCGGGTGCTGGGTGGGGGGCGGATCAGTGCCGCATCCCCGAAAGTTCCGCGAACTGCTCCATTGCTGCCCGCTGCTCGTCGGTGAGTTCCTCGGGGACCCGGATCTCCACCTCGACGTACTGATCGCCCGTCCGGTCGCCACGGGTCACTCCCTGGCCCCGGATCCGGAAGCGGGTGCCCGACTGGGTTCCCGGAGGAATCCTGAGGACCACCTGCCTCCCACCGATCGTCCGGACGCGGACCCGGGAGCCCAGCACGGCCTGCGCGAGGTTGAGCGGGACGGTGACGTGGATGTCGAGCCCTTCCCTGCGGAAGAAGCGGTGCTCGCCGACCTCGAACACGAGGATCAGGTCGCCCGGCGGCCCGCCCCCCATGCCCCTCTCGCCTTGTCCGGAGAGCTTCATCCGCGACCCCGACTCCACGCCGGCGGGGACGTTCACCTGGAGCTTGCGTGTCTGCCTCACGGATCCACTCCCCCCGCAGGAGGCACAGGGCGTGTCCGGGACACGGCCCCGGCCCATGCACGCCGGGCAGGGTCGGTTCACGGCGAACCCGCCCTGGCCGAACGAGACGGTTCCGGACCCACGGCATTCGTCGCACCGGGAAACCCCCGAGCCAGGGGCTGCACCGGAGCCTGAACAGGTGGCGCAGGGTTCCGTGACAGGCACCCTGAGCTGGATCGACCCCCCCCGGGCCGCGGTCTCGAACGAGACGCCGACCTGGACCTCGATGTCCCCCCCCGGCTCGGGTCCCGGGCGGCGCGTGCCCCCAGCGGCACCCCGGCGTCCGCCACGATCGAAGAGCGTGGAGAAGAGGTCCCCGAGCCCACCGATTCCTCCCAGGTCCTCGAAGGAGAACCCCTCGGCACCCCCGCTCGGTGCTCCCCCGGGGGTCGTGGTACCGGGTCGCCCTGACCCACGGCCAGCGTTCGCGAAGCCGAAGGCTCCGAGCTTCCGCATCCGGTCGTACTGCTTCCGCTTCTCCTCGTTCGAGAGGACCCCGTAGGCCTCACCCACCTCCTTGAAGCGCTCGGCAGCTCCCGGGTCGCCCTGGTTCGCGTCGGGATGGTGCTGCTTCGCCAACCTGCGGTAGGCCCTGCGGATCGCATCGGCGTCGGCGTTTTCCGGGACGCCCAGGATCCGGTAGTAGTCCTTGTTCTGTGCGCTCATCTGGTTCTCCGGATCCCCGTTGGGAGGAGCCGCTGGCTCCGGCTTCGCAAGCCTTCTCCTCTTCCGCGAGCCCTCCGCACGGGATCTGGCCGCGGAATGGGTCGCCGCCTCAGTCGAACTTGAGGACCGAGACCCTGGCAGGCCTCACCAGGTGTCCGCGGAACCGGGCTCCCACCTGGAAGACCTGGGCCACATGGTCGTCCAGCGCCGGGTCATCGGCCGGAACGCGGAGGACCGCCTCCATCGTCTCCGGGTCGAAGGGCTCGTCCACCGGGTCCACCAGTTCGAGTCCGGCGTCCTCGAGGACCTTGTCCAGCTTGCGCTGCACCATCGCCACGCCCTCGAGCACCGACTGGACGGTGGCCGTACGGGTGTCCACCTCGTGCATCCTGTGGAAATCGTCGAGGACGTCGAGCAGGGTTCCGATCAGCGAGGCCTTGGCCCTCGCCGACGCATTCGAGAATTCGTCCCGGCTTCGCTTCCGGAAGTTCTCGAACTCCGCGGCAAGGCGCAGGTGGCGGTCCCGGAGCTCTTCGAGCTCGGCCGAGAGGTCGCCCTCCGGGGGCGGCACCTGGTCCAGCTCGGGATCGTGCTCGATCCCCTCGGGGCCTGGAGACGCCTCATCCTCCGGTGCCACGGGCACGGCCGCTTCCTGGGCGGCTTCGTCACGTCCTTCCATGTTCGGATTCCCCTTCACGCTTCCAGGTTTGCATCCCCGGGCCGTTCCACCCTGGAATCGACCCCTTCGACACCGGACCGGGCCCTGCGCCAGATCATTCGAAGTGCGTGCTGCGTGGCGCGCGTCCGGATCTCGTCCCGGCCCCCGGGAAAGGTCGCACGTTCCGCCTCCACGGGAATACCCCCACCTGCGACGGCGAACCAGACCGTTCCGACCGGTCGGCCCGGACTCCCGCCACCGGGCCCGGCGATGCCGGTGACGGCCACCGACACATTCGCATCGAGGGGCCCCAGCGCACCCAGGGCCATGGCCCGCGCCACCGGTTCCGAGACCGCTCCCTCCGCCTCGATCAGCGATGGCGGAACTCCGAGCAGCGTCGACTTCGCGCGGTTCGAGTACGCCACGACGCTTCCGAGAAACACATCGGAGCTTCCCGGCACGTCGGTGAGCCTGGCTCCGACCATGCCCCCGGTGCAGCTTTCGGCCACCCCCAGCGTCCAGCCCCGCCGACGACAGGCCTCGAGCGTCGCTCCCTCGAGGGTGGCGCCCGCTCCGCCGAGACGCCAGGGCGCGAGAGCCGGGTCCGCCGCCTCGAGTGCGCGCGCGAGCCGCAGGCCGGATCCATCTCCTGTCGCCGAGAACCGGAGCTCCACGCCTTCTACGGATGGCCGGTACTGGAGCTTCACTCCGAGCTCCGGCGGCAGGGTCCTTTCCAGCGCCTCGGCCAGCGCCGATTCCGGAATCCCGCTCGTTCGAACCACGGCCACAGCCGCGGCACCACCCCGGTCCGGGAACCGCCGCTCGAGGGCAGGCTGCACCGAACCGGTGAATACGGCCTGCATTTCGGCGGGGACGCCGGGAAGCAGGAAGAGAGCGGTGGTGGCCCCGTCATTGATCTCGAGCTCCAGGGCCGGAGCGAGCCCCACGGGGTTCCGATGGATGACGGCACCCGCCGGAACCCGGGCAATTCGGCGGTGGAGCCGGGGAAGCTGCGCATGGCCGCGCTGCCGCGCACGGTCCTCGAGCGCAGACAGGAGTTCCGGTTCCTCCACCAGGTG
>JBJHBX010000013.1:0-21621 GCA_050485725.1 Gemmatimonadales bacterium
GGTCAAGATCTTCCCCAACGAAGCATTCGGGTTCCTTCGCATAACGGTCGAGCGGCCCCTCCGCCAGCGGTGGGAGGTCAGCGACGAGACGCTCGCTGCGGTCCGGGTCGACCGGAAGCTCCTCTTCCAGATTCCCGACTCGATCATCGGACGCGACATCCTCCTGATCTCGCAGATCTCGGGGTCGCCCGAGAACTTCTCGCCCTTCCTGAACGCCGGGACGAACGTGGCCCAGCAGGTGGTGCGCTGGGAGCGCAGGGACGACCGCGTGCTGCTCCGGACCGTGACCTTCTCGAACGTGGCCGACCCGGAGCTCCCGATTGCCCGCTCGGTCGAGGCGAACACCTTCGCCCCGGTCATCCGGAGCTTCGCCGTCGAGCCCGGCGGCGCCGTGGAGGGCCACGCGCTGATCGACGTGACGCCCCTTTTCGAGACCGATGTCGAGGCCATCGCGGCGATCCAGGGCGCCCAGCGAAACCAGTTCCAGGTGCGTCGGCTGGACCCCGCCCGGACCTTCATCGACTCGGCGAAGAGCTTCCCCTTCAACACCGAGATCCGGCACACGCTGACCTACGAGGCCGGGAACCCCCCGAGCCAGTCCCGGACCGGCACCATTTCGGTGCAGATGGCGCAGTCCTTCGTGCTCCTTCCCGCCGAGCCGATGCGGCACCGCTTCCACGACCCCCGCGTGGGATGGTTCACGGTGAACCAGATCGACTTCGGCTCCGACGAGTACAAGGCCGACCAGCGCCGCCTCGTGCGCCGCTGGCGCCTCGAGCCCTCGGACCCGGCGGCCTACGCCCGGGGCGAGCTCGTGGATCCGGTCCAGCCCATCGTCTTCTACCTGGATCCTGGCACCCCCGACGAGTGGGCGCCCTACATCCGGCAGGGCGTCGAGGACTGGCAGCCCGCCTTCGAGTCGGCGGGTTTCCGGAACGCCATCGTCGTGCGCGACGTGCCGACCCCCGACGAGGACCCGGACTTCTCGCCCGAGGACGTCCGCTACAACATGGTGCGCTACACCGCGAACCTGACGCGGAACGCGGTGGGCCCCAGTGTCTCGGACCCCCGGACCGGCGAGATCATCTCTTCCGACATCATCTGGTACCACAACCACCTGCGCTCGTACCGGAACCGGCTCATGCTCGAGACCGGCGCCGCGAACCCGGTGGCCCGCTCGCTCCGCATGGATCGGGACTACATCGGCGAGGCGGTGCGCCAGGTCATCGCCCACGAGATCGGCCACGCCATCGGCCTGCCCCACAACATGATCGCGAGCTCCGCCTTCCCGGTGGACTCGCTCCGATCGCCGACCTTCACCGCCGAGTTCGGGGTGGCGGCCACGATCATGGACTATGCGCGCCAGAACTACGTGGCGCAGCCCGGCGACGGGGTGGAGCGCTTCATTCGCGGCATCGGACCCTACGACCACTACGCCGTGGAGTGGGGGTACCGCGTCTTCCCCGAGGCCGCGACCCCGGAGGCGGAGCGTCCGATCCTCGACGCCTTCGTCCGGGCCCGGTCGGACGACCGCATGTACCGGTTCGGCGCCGGGAACTTCGACCCCGACAACCAGACCGAGGACCTGGGCGACGACCCTGTGCGGGCATCGGGCTACGGGATCGCGAACCTGAAGCGGGTGCTCCCGAACCTTCCCGAGTGGACCCGATCCGACGTGCCCGGCTCGGACTACGCCGACCTCCAGGAGCTCTACGGCGAGCTCGTCGGCGCGTGGAACCGCTACATCGGGCACGTGATGACGCTGGTCGGCGGGGTCCACACGACGATCCGGGCGGCGGACGAGCCCGGACCCGTGCACGTGCCGGTCGAGGCGGCGCGGCAGCGCGAGGCGGTGGCCTTCCTGGCCCGCGAACTCTTCGAAACCCCGACCTGGCTGAACGAGCCCGACGTGCTCGTGCGGATCGAGGCCACCGGGGCGATCAACCGGATCCGGCAGCTCCAGGCGGGGCGCCTGAACCAGCTCCTCGAGCCGAACCGGATGCTCCGCATGCAGGAGGCCGAGCTTGCGGGAGCGGGGGGCTATGCCCCGACCGAGCTTCTCGCCGACGTGCGACAGGCGGTGTGGCGGGAGCTCGGGACGGGGAGCGCCATCGACCCGTACCGGCGGAACCTGCAGCGCGCGCACGTGGCGCGGCTCGCCGAACTCATGGATGGCGACGCCGGCGACGCCCCTGCCCTGGCCCGGGCCGAGCTGGGCCGACTTCTTCCCCAGCTCCGGAGTGCCGCGGGGCGTTCGGGGCTCGACGCCACGACCCGGGCCCACCTCGAGGACCAGGTGGCGCGCGTCGCGGCGCTCCTGGAGGGGTGAAGGAGAGGCGCGCTTGAGCCTCCGCCCCTGGGGGCGCTAGCTTTCGCGCACGCCGCACCGGGTTGACCCCGTCACGCGCACGCCGGCACCGGGTCCAACCCGGTCCGAGCACGCCGCCACCGGGTCGATCCCGGTCCGCGGCCCCGGGATTTGTTGCGATTGCAGCCGGGTGATCAACTGCTAAACCGCTGGGGGGGGTCCCGGGCGGTTCTCGCACGGGACCCTTTTTCCATGGAGTGAACGCCGGTGTCCGACTTCATCTTCACCTCCGAATCCGTCTCGGAGGGACACCCCGACAAGGTCTGCGACACGATCGCGGACACGATTCTCGACGCGGCCCTCGAGCAGGATCCCCGCGCCCGCGTGGCCATCGAGGTTCTCGTGAAGGGCGGCCGGGTCGTGCTCGCGGGCGAGCTCACGGTGCCCGGCCTGGCCGGGGACGACCCGGCGGGGCCGCTCGGTGCGCCGGCGCGGGAGGCCCTGGCCCGCGATGCGATTCGCCGGATCGGCTACCTGAACGACGACGACGGGAGCGACGTCGCCGCGGCCGGAACCGGGGCGAACCCCGGGGTCTTCCATGCCGACCACGTCCGGGTCACGGACCTCGTGACGGCCCAGGCCGCCGAGATCTCGAGCGGGGTCGACGGGGGTGCGGAGCTCGGCGCCGGCGACCAGGGGATCATGTTCGGCTACGCCACCGACGAGACCCCCGAACTCATGCCCCTTCCCATTCTCCTGGCCCACCGGGTGACCCGGGCGCTGGCCGAGGCCCGCCGGGGCACCGGAGCCTTCGAAGGGCGGGGCATTTCCTGGCTTCGACCCGATGCGAAGGGGCAGGTCTCGGTGCGCTACGACGGCGATCTCTGCCCGGTCGAGGTGACCGACGTGGTCGTCTCGACGCAGCACGACCGGGGGGTGGCGCTCTCCGAGGTGCGGCGGTGGCTGGCAGAGGTGCTGCTCCCCGAGGCGCTCGGCGGGTGGCACCATTCGGGGCTGCGCACCCACCTGAACCCCGCCGGAAGCTTTGTTCAGGGGGGGCCGTCCGCCGATGCCGGGGTGACGGGCCGGAAGGTGATCGTCGACACCTACGGGGGCATGGGACGCCACGGCGGCGGCGCCTTCAGCGGAAAGGATGCCTCGAAGGTGGACCGGAGCGGCGCGTACTTCGCCCGCTGGGCCGCGCGGCAGGTGGTGCGCGAGGGGCTGGCCCGGCGGGCCGAGGTGCAGGTGAGCTACGCCATCGGGCAGGCGGCCCCGGTCTCGGTGCACGTCGAGACCTTCGGAACGGGAGACCCCCGGCCGGCGCGAAGGCTCGTCGAGCGCTTCGACTTCCGACCGGGGGCCATGCTGGAGCGACTGGAGCTCCAGCGCCCGCTCTTTCGCGGGACCACGAACTACGGGCACTTCGGGCGGCCCGGCTTCACCTGGGAGGAGGGCTGACGCCCCTCCCGGCGAGCCGGACCGGCGCTCGTCAGCTCCCGTTCGGGAGGAGCACCGTGTCGATCACGTGAATGATGCCGTTCGACGCCTCGATGTCGGTGGCGATGACGGTGGCGTCGTTCACCATGACCATGCCGTCGTGGGCCATGATCGTGACGGACTCGCCCTGTACGGTCTCGGCTTCGTCGAGCGCCACGACCTGCTCGGCGGTGACCTCACCCGCGACCACGTGGTAGAGAAGGATCTCCCGGAGTGCGTCCGGGTCGGCCAGGAGCGCCTCGATCGTCCCCTCGGGGAGCGCCGCGAAGGCGTCATCGGTGGGGGCGAAGATGGTGTAGGGGCCCTCGCCGTCGAGGGTCTCGACGAGGCCGGCGGCGGAAGCGGCCGCCAGCAGCGTCTCGAAGGTGCCGGCCTCGGCCGCCACGTCCACGATGGTGCCGGGCTCGGCGGCCGTCATCTCGGGGGGCGCGGTTTCGGGGGTGGCCGCGGGGGGCGTCTCGGCGGTGGAGGGAGCCTCCATGCCGGGCTCCGGGGCCTCGTCGGCGGTGCCGCAGGCGGCCGGGGCCAAGGCGAGCCCGGCCACGAGTGCCAGGCCGAGCGTGCGCTTCGAGAACATGCAATCCTCCTTGAAGGGTCTGAAGTGGAGTCGCGGGGGGGGACGCATAGTCCCGAACCGGGCCGAAGTTCCGTTTTCCGGGTTGGCGCCGCCGGCGCGACGTCGCCGGCAGGGCCTCCCGATGCGAGCCACCGGCCGCACCCCGTTGCAGCGAACCCCACGCTTCGAGAGCTTCGGGCACCATGATCGAGATCGCTCCCGCCACCCCCGAGGGGATTGCCCGGGCCGCCGCCCTGCTGCGGTCGGGCCAGGTCGTCGGCATTCCCACCGAAACGGTCTACGGGCTGGCCGGAAGCGCCTTCGACGAGAGGGCACTGGCGCGGATCTTCGAGGCCAAGGAGCGCCCCTCCTTCGATCCCCTGATCGTGCACCTGGCCGACTTCGAGGCGCAGGGGCTCGATCCGGCGAACGGGGTCGTGGACCGGGACCGGCTTTCGGCCGACGCACTCGCGACGGTGCGCCGCCTGGCCGCGGCGTTCTGGCCGGGTCCCCTGACCATGGTCCTGCCCCGGTCGCGACGGGTGCCCGACCTGGCCACGAGCGGGCTCGACACCGTCGGAGTGCGGGTCCCCGCGCACCCGGTGGCGCGGGCGCTGCTGGAGGCGGTGGGACTCCCGCTCGCGGCGCCCAGCGCCAACCGGTTCGGACGGATCAGCCCGACCCGTGCGGACCACGTGGCCGACGAGCTCGGCGACCGCATCCCCCTCGTGCTGGACGGGGGCGATGCGCCCGTGGGGGTGGAGTCGACCGTGGTCCGCATCACCCCGGAAGGCGCCCTCGAGCTGCTCCGCCCGGGCGGGGTGCCGGTCGAGGAGCTGCAGGCGGTGGCGGGCCGCCCCGTCCGGCCCCCGGCCTCGAGCCCGGGTTCCGGCGCGTCGAGCCCGGCGGCCCCCGGAATGCTCGAGAGCCACTACGCGCCGGGAAAGCCGCTCGTCCTCCTGCCGCGCCCCCTGTCCAAGCTCAGCGACGATGAACTCGCCACATGGGGCGCCACCACCTTCGTGTCGGGCGTGCCGGCGTCGGGCGGACGGGCCTCGGACGGGCGGGATCCGGGCGTGCCGGCCCCGGGGGTGCCGGCCTCGAGCAGGCCCACCGGACCCGCCGGTCTCCTGCTCCAGCACGGCTCCGGCGAGGACGTGGCGCGGGCTGCGGCGCGGCTTCGTGCGGTCGTCCCGGGCGGCGTGTCCGTAGCGCGGGCCCTCGCGCGGAGCGACGAACCGGCTGCCGCCGCGCGGGCCCTCTTCGCGACGCTCCGGACCCTCGACGCCAGGCCCGGCACCGGGGTCCTCGTGGCCGAGCCCGCCGACGGTGACACGGGCCTTCGCCACGCCATCAACGATCGACTTCGCCGGGCCGCGGCCCCCCGATGACGAACACCGCCGTCGCGCGGGGGCCCAACCGCGATGGCACCGTGCGTCGTCGTGGATGAGACAGACTCGGCCAACGGCCTCCGCGCTGGATTCCGCTGGCGGGGTTTGTCGTCCCTGGAGTGACATCCCGTGCCAGCGTCCCCGGAAGCCCCCGCGCGGGTGACGAACGACGCCCTCCGAGGGCGCCGCGGCCGCCGCGGGCCTGGCACGCGCCACCGCCAGGGCAGCCCTCCCGCATCTGCCCCTCGCGCCGCACCGCCCCGACACCAGGCTGGCTCTCGCGAGCGCCCAACCCTATCGTGAAAGGGTCGGTCCCCGTCCCCTGAAGCTCCCGTGTGCCACCGGAGAACGACGATGAATCGCCCACGCCCCCCGATGAATCGCCCGCGTCCTCTCTTCGCCGCCTTGCCCGCACTCCTCCTCGCGCTGGCGGTGACCGGCTGCGATTCGGAGGTGACGACCCCAGAGGCCGCCACCTTCGACGACGACGCCGAGTTCTTCCTGGCCGAGTCCGGCGCGGCGCCCGAAGCCTCGCCCGCCGAACGGGTCGGCGCCGCGGTCCGCCACGCCCATGCACTGCTCGCCCGGGCCCGCGCCTCGGTCGGCGAGGCACCCTCGAACGGGGTGGCCGCGCACCTGGCGCAGGCCGAAAGGGCATGCGCCGCGGCCTCCGACGCCCACGCGGCGGAAAGGTGGCGGGTGGCGGTGACCGCCTCGATGCGCTGCGCGCACGAGGCCCGGCAGGCGGTGCAGCTGGCCCAGGCCGAGCGCCGCCCCGACCAGGAAGCGCGGGCGGTCGAAGCCTACGCCACCGCGGTCGACCTGGTCGCCCGCGCCTCGGAGCTCGTGACGCCGGACTCCCCGCCCATGGCCCGACGGCTCCTCGACGCCGCCCGGGGCTTCCTGGCCGAGGCGGAAGAGGCCCTCGATCGGGGCGACTTCCGGGTGGCGCTCGTTCGGGCGGTGGTGGCCGGCACCCTCGCCCGGCGGATCCTCACGACCCTGGGGTGACCGGCTCCTCCGGCAGGCGTTCCTCGCGGACGATCTCCGCCCGGATCACCTGGTCCAGCAGGGGGAAGTCGGCGGCGAGGTATCGCTCGCCCTCGGCCCCGATCCGCCCCTGGTCGGGCCCCTGCCCCCGCGGCGCGCCCTCGCCGTAGCCGCCGTAGAGCGACTCGACCACGTCCATCCCGCCGGAGACGCGCCCGAAGGGTGCGAAACCCTGGTCGTCGAGGCGGGAGTTGTCACCCAGGTTGATGTAGACCTGGACCGTCCGCGTGCCCGGCCCGGCCATGGCGTAGGTGATCGCCCCGCGGATGTTGCTCGCCGCCACGGAGTCGTCCTCGATCCGCGCCCCCCGCCAGGCGGCGGAGATCTCGGGGTCGCCCGAGAGCCCGAACTGCACCACGAATCCCGGCACCACCCGGAAGAAGCGCACGCCGTCGTAGTAGCCGTGGCGCACCAGGTTGTAGAACCGGTCCGCACCCACCGGCGCCAGGGCCCGCTCCACCTCGACCACGAAGTCGCCGGCGGTCGTCTCGAAGAGCACCTTGAACAGGTCGGGCGCCTCGGCGTTCATGGCCGGGGCGTCGGGGTCGAGGAGCGGAGACGTCGGGCCTTCGGGACCCATGGGGGGCGCCACGGTGGCCCGGGGAGCGCAGGCTCCGAGGGCCACGAGGCCGAAAAGGAGGACCGGCCAGGGTCGGACGGTCGGGGGGGTACGCATCGCGCGCATCCTGGAGCTCGCAGAAAAAGGTGGTCGCCCGGAGGCTTCGGTCGTATCGTGCTCCCCATGATTCTCGTCACGGGGGCCTCGGGTCAACTGGGGGACCGGGTGGCCCGGCGCCTCCTCGAGGGTGGGGGGCAAGTGCGGGCGGTCTCAAGGACCCCCGGCCGCCTGGCCCCCCTCGAGGCGCTCGGCGCCCAGGTGGTGGCGGGCGACCTCCTGAATCCCGCCTGGATGCCGCAGGCGCTCGACGGCGTGACCGGCCTCGTCATCGCCTCGCACGGCGTCTACCCCCCGTCGCGAACGAACCACCCCGGCACCGTCGACGGCCTGGCCACGCGGCGGCTGATCGACGAGGCCGCGCGCGCCGGCAAGCCCCACGTGATCCATGTCTCGGTGGCAGGCGCGGCCCGGGGCGAGCACGCCGTGGCCCGCGTCAAGTTCGACACCGAGCGGCACCTGGCGGCGAGCGACCTCCCCTTCACCGTCCTTCGCCCCACCGTGTTCATCGAGAACCACGTGCTGACCCTGCTGGCCGAGCCGGCGCGGAAGCGGGCGCCAGTCATCTTCCTGGGCCGGGGCACGGCACCGATCAACTGGGTCTCGGCCGACGACGTGGCCGGGGTCGCCGTTCGCGCGCTCCGGGATCCGGGGATGCGGGGCCGGGCGCTCGAGATCGGGGGTCCCGACGAGATGTCGCGGCTCCAGGCACTCCAGGTGGTGGACCGGGTGCTGGGCACCCGGAGCCGCCGCCGGCACATTCCGGCGGGGGTGCTCCGGGCCGCCCGGGCGCTGACGCCGCGCCTTCATCCGGGTGCACACCAGATGCTCGACGTGGTGCTTGCCGAGGAGGCCCTGGCGGACGCCGCTCACGCACCGCACGGACGCTACGACCACGTCGGCATCCGAACGGTGCAGGACGTCGTGGAGGACTGGGCCCGCGCCGCCTGAGGGCCCGGGCGGCCTGAGGGCCCGGGCCACCCGGGAACCCGCGCGGCCCGGGGCGCCGTCAGCCTCCCCGGACCCGCTCCCGCGCCTCCCGGGCGCCCTCCCGGTCCGAATCGGCCGACGCGGCGAGCTCCGCCAGCGCCCGGTAGTGTGCCACGGCCCGCTCCTCGAGCCCCGCGGCCTCCGCGGCGCGGGCGGCTCCGAGCAGCGTGTGGTAGCGGCGAGGCCAGGTCTCGAGCGAGCGCTCGTAGGCCTCGAGCGCCTCGGCCGGGCGCCCCACTTCGACGAGCAGGTCGCCCAGGAGCTCGTGCGCGGGCTGAAGCTCCCCCGGGGTGATCGCGTGCTTCTCCATCCCTCCCTCGAGCTCGGCCGCGGCGGTCATCTCCTCGACGGCACGGGCTTCGTCGCCCTCGGCCAGCGCCCGCCAGGCGGCCACGCTCCGGCGCTGCACCTCGCCCCGCCGCGCCCAGTAGCCGTCCCCGGCCTCCCGCAGGCGCGCCTCCAGGGCAAGGAGCCGGGCCTCGGCCTCGGCCGCCTCGTCCGCCGCCCCGGTCTTCGCCGCCCCGAGCCCCCGGGCGAACCAGGTCATGGCCTCGGCGGCGGGGTACGCATCCCAGTCGAACTCAGGCGGTGTCCGGGGTTCGAGGGCCGCAGCCCCCTCCCAGTCGCGCCGCTCCACGTACCAGCGGGCGGGAATCGCCGCCAGCGCGTAGGCGCTCGCCAGGTGCGGCTCGTAGCCCTCGCGGGCGAGGAGCTCGTCGCGCACCTCGCGCGCGGCTTCGTCCTGCCCCTTCTGCAGGTGGCCGTACATCAGGTAGTCAAGGGCGTGCGGATAGTGGAGCGACAGGTAGTCGCCCGCCGGATACTCGAGCGCCGCGTCGGCCGAGCGCCGGTTCCAGTCGATGACCTCCTCCCACGACCCGGTGCGCACGTAGATGTGGCTCGGCATGTGGAGGGCGTGGGGAATGGAAGGTGCCAGGTCCTCGTAGGCGCGGGCGAAGCGGACGCCGTCGTCGGCCAGCGCGTCCACGTCGTGCACGTGAATGGCGTAGTGAATCGCCCCCGGGTGCTCGGGCATGGCCCGGTAGGCGCGCTCCAGGATGTCGCCGGCTCGGTCCTGCCGGCCGCGGTCGGCGGGGTCCACCGAGAGGTGGGCCAGCGAGAAGAGGGTGGCCGCCTCCAGGTCGTCGGGGAAGGCTTCGTGGAGCTCGGCGAGGGCGGCTTCCCAGGCCCGGATGCGCTCCCCGTAGCTCGCCTCCGGCGCCTCGAAGAAGGCGAGCGCCGCCCGGGCATGGAGCCGCTCCCGCTCGGTCGGGGGCTCCAGCCGCACCGCCTCGAGGGCCGCTGCCCGCCCGGCCTCGATCTCGGCGCTCCCCCAGAAGGGCTGGAACCTCGACATGGCGATGCCCCAGTGCGCCATGGCGCAGTCCGGCTCGCTCCGCGATGCCGCCTCGAAGGCCTCGCGTGCCTGCGGGTACATCATGTGGTGGAGCATCAGGAGGCCGTGATCGAGCTCCGACTGGGCGGCCTCGGAGCAGCTCGTCGGAAAGTGGACCTCGCCCAGCTCGTCGGCGGCGTGGGCATGGGCCACCTGGTCCGCTTCGGAGGGCGGATCCGCTTCGTCCGGCGCCTGGCATGCGGCGGCCAGGAGCGGGACGAGCGCAAGGGAAAGGAGGAGGGTCAGGGGGTGAACGGTCCGTACGCGTGCCTCGAAAGGCAGCCGCTCGCCGTCACGCATGGGAGCACCTCGGTTGTCAGGGTCGAAGACATTTCGAGCACTCGGTCCTCGCTTCCATGATGCGGCGGGTGCCCCTTCGAGGTCCAGAACTTTCCGGAGAATCCCCGCCTGTGGCCCCCCTTCTCCGCCGCTACTGCCCCCCGGTGGGTGGCCCGAGACCCTCCCGCGCCATCAGGTCGGTGGCCAGGAAGGAGAGCCGCACGAGGTGCGGATGGGCCCGGTTGCCGTTCGTGAGAATCGCCACCCCGAGCCCGCGCCCGGGATTTCCGTGGATGAAGGCCGTGTAGCCCCCCACGCTTCCGGAGTGGGCGATGTATCGCTCCCCCCTGTGGGTGGTCGTCCACCACGCCAGCCCGTAGCCGGCCTCGTCGCCTCCCCAGCCCCCGGTCATCGGACCGCGCCAGCGGTCGAACTGCCGGGTCTGCATCAGCTCGGCGGTGGCGGGATCGAGGAGCACAGCATCACCCAGCCGCCCCCCGTTGACCGAGGCCATGATCCAGCGGGCCTGGTCGTGAACGGTTCCCCAGGCGCCCCCGGCGGGCCACTCGGCGAAGCGGGTGCGGGCAAGGGGCTCGAGGGCGCCATTCCCCTGGGCGGGCCGGTAGGGGACCGCCAGCACCTCCTCCATCCGCGGGGTCGGCGCAAACGCCGTGCTCCGCATCCCCAGGGGCTCCCAGATCCGCCGCCGGACCTCGTCGCGGAAGTCCTCGCCGGTGGCGACTTCGATCATGTGCGCCATGAGCGTGAAGGCCGGGTTCGAGTAGCGGACCTCCTCGCCCGGCGGGCCGAGCACGCGAAGTCCCTCGCGGAGGAAGCGGTCCATGTTCCGGGGCACGGTGTCGGCCCAGACCGGCACCGACGAGAAGCCGCCCCCGAGCCCCGAGGTGTGGGTCAGGAGCTGCCGGAGGGTGATGGGATTCGCGGGGTCGTGGGCCGGAAGCTCGAGCCCGCCCAGGTGGCCGACCACCGGATCGTCGAGGGCGAAGTGCCCCTCGTCGACCAGCTGGAGCACCACGGTGGCCACCATGGTCTTGAGCGTCGATGCAATGATATAGACGCTCTCGGGGGTGGCCGGGGTCCGGGTACGGAGGTTCGTCTCTCCGAACCCCGCGCTCCAGACGATCTCCTCGCCCGCGGTGAGGGCGATCGTGACCGAGGGGATCTGCCCCTCGACCATGGCGCGGCGAATTTCGGGCTCGAGCTGGGCCACGACGGCGGCCACCGCGTCGGAGGTGGCGCGCGGGGCCTGGGCTTCGGCGGCGGGCGCCTGCCAGGCGACGAGCGCGGCTCCGGTGAGCATCGCGAGCGTAAGGGGCTTCGATCGTGGAATCTGCCGGGACATCTTCGTCCCCCGGGTGTCAGGGTGAGAGAATGTGCAGCGTCGGAAAGCAATGGCGATACCTTCGGGCATCGCGGGTCAGCAGGGTGAGCCCGGCCACGGCCGCGTGGGCGCCGATGAAGAAATCGGGCAGCGTCGAGCTTCGCGTGCCCCCGCCTCTCCGGTACCTGAGAAAGGCCTTTCCCGCAAGGAACGATGCCTCGCGGGGCACCTCGGTACACTGCAGGAGATCGGGGGCCAACCCATCGGGCAGCGCGGCATCGAGTTCCTCGATCCGTTCAAAGCCGATGCTGATCTCGGCGAGGATGATCGGGTTCAGGAAGAGCCGCCCGTTCTCCGCCGCCCCTGCGAGCGCCGAGGCGGACCACGGATACCAGCGGGGGTCTTCGGTCAGCACGTCCAGGAGGACGTTGCTGTCGACGAGCACCCCCGACGGCGGTGACGGTCGGTGCGCCGCGTGCGGCACGGCGTCAGTCGTCTCCCCGACAGAGCGCCATGATCTGGTCCGTGGTCATGGACGTCGTGGCACGGCCCCGGAGCCGTTCGACCAGCATGCTCCCTCGGCGACCGGATCCAGGCGCCTTCCTGAGGAGCACCTGGTCGCCGTCCTCGACGAACTGGACCTCGGTTCCCGGAAGGAGACCGTGACGCTCGCGCACCCCCTGGGGGATCGTGACCTGACCCTTCGTGGTGATCTTCATCGTCTGGACATCAATTTTCTTACTCATACCGGTAAGAGTAGGTGCCACCCGCCGGCACCGCCACTCCGTTGGCGGCCCGCGATCCTTTCCATCGTGGCACCGAGGTTGCACATTCGCGTTTGGCTCGGGGCGATCCCATGGCCGGATCGGTCGCATCCCGTCCAGCCCCCGCGCCTCCTCCGTCCGACCCTGCGCATCATGAGCCCTCCCGCGCCACCCCTTCCGACCGGGCCCGCCCTCGAGGCCTACCTCGAGGCCACCGAGGTCGCCATGTACGAGGACATGTACCGCGCGCTCCCCGCCGAGGTGGCGGCGTCGCTCGGGGTCGAGGCGCGCCAGGTGGGGCATGCCCTGCGCCTCACCGCGCGGGGGTTCGACCACCGCCTCTTCAACCGGGTGCTGGCGGTCACGGATCCCATGGAGGCCCTCTCCGACGCCACGACCCATTACCCGTCGGCGGGGGTGAGCCGGTGGATGCTCCAGGTGCTGCCCCACGTCCAGACCGAGGCCTTCCGTGCCGCGGCTGCGGAGCGCGGCCTGGTCCGGCTCCGGCGGTGGGCAAGGCACGTGGGACCGGCGAGCCTCAGGATTCCTGCGCGCTCCGACCTCCGGGTCCGGCGCATTGCCGGAGAGGCCCGGGGGGTCCTGGCCGACACCCCGCGCGGCGAGACGCTGAGCCGCGCCGGGCAGGCGTGGGCCCGGATCGTGATCGACGCCTTCCAGCTCCATCCGGGGTTCGAACCGTGGTTCCGGGCGCTCGCGGGCCGGCCCGGCTGGCATCTCTACCTGGCGTACCACATCGAGCGGCCCGTGGCGGCGGCAGCCCTCTATCTTCCTCCCGGGGATGCGGGGCGGGTCGCCCACCTGGCCTATGCCGGCACCGTCGTGGCGCACCGCGGGCGGGGGGCCCAGTCGGCGCTCGTGGCGCAGCGCTTCGAGGATGCCCACGCCCTCGGCGCACGGTGGGTGACCACGGAAACCGGCGAAAACCTTCCGAACCGCCCCAACGTGAGCCACCGCAACATGGTCCGCCTCGGGCTGCCGGTGCGCTACGTGCGCGCGAACTGGGGACCCCCGAAGCCCGGGCCCGCGCTGTAGCAGCCAAGGGCCCGCGGGTCGGCGTTCCCGCGGTGGGGTTGGACGACCCGGGGTGCTTCGTTAGCGTTCAACTATCCCTCCGCGCATCGACATCGATCGTGGCCAGGCTTGGCGCGCTCGGTCCTGGTGCGGCCGATCGATTTCCGCATCCCCTCGACGGACCATCGCATGAACCCTTCGAAGCGACTCAATCTCCTCGCAGCCTGCGCTGCAGCCGCGACCGGCTGTCTGGACCGGGAGCCGGCTGCGCTCACGACCCCGTCGGCCGAAGCCTCCCGATCGGTTCTCTCTGCCGCCGAGGCGCGCGCGGGCGCACCCGCCCTCGAAAGGGCACTCGCGGAACGCATCCCCACGTTCGGAGGCATCTACATCGATGGGGAGGGAAGCATCGTGATTCTCACGACGGAACCGTCGCCCCGCAGCGAAGTATTCCTCGGGGCTCGTGAAGTCCTGGGGAGCTTCGGTGCGAACCACCCCGAACGCAGAGAACTCCTGCACCGTGCGGTCGTGCACCAGGAGGCTCAGTTCGCTTTCGATGACCTTTGGCGGTGGCGCGCGATGCTGGAGTCCCGGGTTTTCGTGGACGGCACCGCTCACTCGATTGGCCTCTCGTACGAGCGGAATCAGATCACCGTGGCTGTCGCGTCCGACGCCCACGCCGCATCTGCAGCCCGGCTCGCGGCGGAGTTCGAGATCCCGTCGTCAGCCATCGACGTCCTGGTTGAGGAAGCGCCCCGACCGACGGACCTGAACACCGCCCACCCGCAACTCCACGGGGGAATGGTGATCCGAGCCGGGCCGGACGGAGACTCCGGCCCCTGCACGGCCGGGTTTCCAGGGCTCCAGGGTACGACTCCTGTTTGGCTCACGGCCGCACACTGTTCCAACCAGCACCCTTCCATCGAACTCGGCGGCCCCTTCACGCAGAAGTTCCTCCTGGGCAACTCCAGCTTCGCCGGCGTCGTCGTCGCAACACCGCCGATCGACGCGTCGACCAACCCTCCAACGCGGCAGGTCGACGTGGCCTTGGTTCAGGCAGACAGCGTGACCGTTCCACTTCAGAGCATCGGGTTCGCGCAAATCGCGCGGACGACTTGGCTGAACACGTCCGGTGGAGCCGGCTCACTGACCATCTCCGGCTCGGATCCAACCTTCAACGTAGTGGGAGAAGAATCTTCGTCCCCACTGCAAGGGCACTTCGTCCAGAAGGTAGGACGAACTACTGGATGGAACGTAGGGCGAGTCAGCGACAACTGCTTCACGACCGCCCCGACGTTACCCGAATCGAGCCACGTACCGTACAGGTACCCGTGCCAAGTGCTCGTCGCTGGAGGAAGCGGATGGCCCGGACTGCATGCACGGCCAGGGGACTCGGGTGGCCCGGTCTTCCAGAACATCGACTATGGCGAAGTGATCGCTTCGGGTATCCTGATGGCCAAGACCAGCTCAGACCTCGCGATCTACTCTCCGATGCACGCAATCCGTTCCGCATTGAGCCTCACGGCTGACTTCGTGACCGACGAACGGGTGCTCCGGGTTTTCATGTCCGGCCCGAACTACATCGACACAGCAGGTTCGTACTCATGGGAAGCCGAGGGCTTCGGAGGCACGGGCGTGTACGCGTATCAGTGGCGCGTATTCAGGGACAGCGTGGGCAGTTGGCAGACCCTCGGAACCAGCGACACCCAGGTGCTCAGCGTGGATGGCACCGATGGAGACATGACGCTCGAAGTGACTGTGGATGATGGCGTGACCACCAGGACCGAGACGCTCTACGTGACCAATACCATCGGGTGTGGAGGTGTGATATGCTAGGCTTCTTTAGTGAAGCAGCCCGGGGGCCGGGCGGGAGCCGAGGGGCCCGGCGCCTAGGGTTCCTCGGGGTCCTCTGCCTGCTCGTAGCGGCATTCCTCGTCCCCCAGTCTGCGGCCGCGCAGATGACCGCCCCCGACGGGGTCTGGCTGCGGGTGGGCTGGTTCGCGCCCGTGACCTCGTTCCCTTCGCAGCGCAGCGACACGGAGGGCTCCGTGCGGCTGGACTCTCGCATTGCCTTCGGCGCCTCCGCCGAGTGGACGGTCCGGCCTGCGTGGAGTTTGGCGGTCGGGCTCGCAGGCTCAAGCGCAGACCCGGTCCCGACAGCCACTGGGGCATCGTGCGAGTTCCTTCAGGAGCACCACCTCCCCTGCTCGCGGAGGGATTTGTCCGGCGGCCAGCTCGTCCATGGCCACGTAGCTCTCGTGCGCCATCTCGACATCGTGCGGGTAGGGCTCGGCGTCGGACCCCGCCTCCTGCGCCTTCCGGAGAGGGACTGCGCGCTGATCGGGACCAACATCCTGTGTGCTCTGGCCGGGGACATGGGCCGCCAGCACACCGTGACCGTCATGGGCACCGGCATCGTCGGTGTCGAGCACACCCTTCGCGGCCGGGGCGTCCGGCTGGACCTGCAGCACGGCGTGAGCGTGCACCGCGGCTCGGTTCAGCAGGAGCTCGTGCTGTCGGGTGGCGTGCGGGTGTTCCGGTGACTCCTGGACGCGTCATCGGGCCTGGGACCCGAGCCCTTCATCCGCTGATGAAGGCCATCGCGGTTCTCTGCCTGCTCGTAGCGGCATTCCTCGTCCCCCAGTCCGCGGTCGCGCAGATGACCGCCCCCGACGGGGTCTGGCTGCGGGTGGGCTGGTTCGCGCCCGTGACCTGGTTTCCTTCGGAGAACGGTGGGGACGTGGTGGGAGGCAGCGAAACGAGCTACTGGGTGAGGCTTTCCTCGGGGCTGTCCGGGGGTGCCGAGGCCGAGTGGTCCATTCGCCCCTCCTGGACCGCAACCGTGGCTCTCGTCGGCGCGCGAACCTATGCCGAAACGAACGTTCGCTCGTGGAGGTGCACGGACGACGTGGGCGAGCCCGCGCCGTGCCCGGAACCGAAG
Source organism: Gemmatimonadales bacterium (assembly GCA_050485725.1). Taxonomy (GTDB): domain Bacteria; phylum Gemmatimonadota; class Gemmatimonadetes; order Longimicrobiales; family Gaopeijiaceae; genus SKNW01. Next base: position 16,226 of record JBJHBX010000013.1, read on the forward strand.
TCGCCCACGGCGTTGGTCGCCCATGGGCACGTCGGTCTAGTGCGCGACCTGCAGCCGTTCCGGGTGGGACTGGGGGTTGGCCCCCGGCTCCTAAGGGTCTCGTCGCCCTACGACTGCACTCTGATCGACACGCGCTGCCTCGTGGCCCAGGGCATCTTCCGCCAGCACACCGTGACCGTCATGGGCACCGGCCTCGTCGGTGTCGAGCACACCCTCCTCGGCCGGGGCGTCCGGCTGGACCTGCAGCACGGCGTGAGCGTGCACCGGGGTTCTGTGCAGCAGGAGCTCGTGCTGTCGGGCGGCGTGCGGGTGTTCCGGTAGGCGAAGCCCTTCGACCCACAACCCCGGGGGGCCGGAAGCGCGGCCGGCTTCAGTCCCCGATGCCGCCGAAGTCGACGACGACCTCGGCGGTGGCCGTCGCATCGCCCACCGAGGCGGTGATCGTGGCGCTCCCCGCGCCCACGGCCTGCACGAGCCCCGTGGCATCCACCACCGCCACCCCCGGGTCCGACGAGACGAAGGCGACCTGGATGCTCGACATGGGGCGCCCGGCGGTGTCCAGCACGGTGGCGGAGATCCGCCTGGAGTCCGCGGCGCCGAAGAGGGTGAACTGCGCGGGGTCGAGGGTGATCCGGGCGGGAGCCGGGGGCTCCGTGATGAGATCGCTGAAGGCGTTCTCGCCACAGGCGGTCACGCCGAGCAGGAGGAGGATCAGGACCAGGGCGCCCGGGGAGGCCCGTCGACCCGCCCTCGGGTCGGCGGACCCCGGTCGACGCGGGTCCCCGTTCGTTCGGTCGTTCATCGTCGGTGCCTCCGGCGGTTTCGTCAGGGTCGGGGCGCCAGGGGGCCTGCGCCCCCGGGGGTGGCCGTTGCCGAGGATGCAGGCATCGCGCCACATTCCCGAAGCTGACCCGAACCTGCAATCCCCGAACCACCCAACCCGTTCCGCCAGACAGAGGCCGGAATGTCCGTCGCCCGATCCCTGCTCCTCGCCGCCGCCGGCAGCGACACCCTGAACCGCGTGGCCACCCGGAGCCGGATCGTGCGGCGTGCCACGAGGGCGTTCATGCCCGGTGAGAGGGCCGAAGACGCCCTCGATGCCGGCGCCCGGCTCGCCACCGACGGGCGCTCCCTCCTCTTTACCCGGCTTGGCGAGGCACTGACTTCGCTGGACGAGGCCGAGGCGGTCCGGGACCACTACCTGGACTTCTTCGACCAGATCGCGGCGCGGGGCCTGAAGGCCCAGGTCAGCGTGAAGCCCACGCAGCTCGGCATGGACCAGTCGATCCAGCGCTGCGTGGAGCACGGGCTCGCCCTGGCCGCAAAGGCCGAGGCCACCGGGTCGGCCCTCTGGTTCGACATGGAGGACTCCCTCTACGTCGACCGCACCCTCGACCTCTACGAGGCGGTCAAGAAGGTCCATCCACGCACCGGCATCGCGCTCCAGGCCTACCTGCGCCGAACCCCGGACGACCTCGAGCGGCTCCGCCCGCTGGCCCCGGTGGTGCGGCTCGTGAAGGGCGCCTACGCCGAGCCCCCCGACGTGGCCTTCCCGAGGAAGGCCGACACCGACGCCGCCTTCGAGACGCTGGCGCAGCGGATGCTCGACATGACGGCCGAAGGCCTGGTGGGCCAGGGCCCGGGGTGCACGGCCATTCTCGGTACCCACGACCTTCCGCTCGTGCGCCGGATCATCGCGCGGGCCGAGCTGCTGGGGCTCCCGAAGACCGCCTGCGAGATCCACATGCTCTACGGCATCCGCGAGCGCGAGCAGGCCCGCCTCAGGCGCGAGGGGCATGCGGTCGCGACGCTGATCAGCTACGGCGAGGCCTGGTACCGCTGGTACATGCGGCGGCTGGCCGAGCGCCCGGCCAACGTCTGGTTCGTGGTACGTTCGACCTTCGGGTGAGCCGCCGGGCGCGGGGCCGCTGCTGAGACGGGCCCGTGATCGGCGCTGAGATGGGCGCCCGACCAGCACCGAAACGGGCCCGCGACCAGCACTGAAACGGGCCCGCGACCAGCACTGAAACGGGCCCGCGACCAGCACTGAAACGGGCCCGCGACCAGCGGGCTCCGATAAGGATTCGCCAAGTGCCGCACCGCCGACCTTCGAGGTCAGCTTTCTTCCCGGTAGCCGGGAAGGATGCGTATCTCGCTGGGAAATCCGACGGCGAAACCAGAATCTCTCCCGATCTCCGATAGAAATGTCGGACTCGAACGGTCCGACATGCACGAGGGCAGGATCCTTCCCGCCGCGCACGGGGCGGAGGCGGAGTCGGGCCCAGCGCGTCGATCCAGGGGGTGCGAGCGAGCGCGGGAGCGGCCGTGAGCGAGCGCGGGAGCGGCCGTGAGCGGGCTCGGGCGCGGGTTCGGCCCTGAAACGGGCCCGCGACCAGCGGGCTCCGATAAGGATTCGCCGCCTGCCGCACCGCTGACCTTCAAGGCCAGCTTTCTTCCCGGTAGCCGGGAACGATGCGTATCTCGCTGGGAAATCCGACGGCGAAACCAGAACTTCTCCCGGATTCCGGGAAGAATGTCGATCTCGGGCACTCCGGCATGCGCGAGCGCAGCATCCTTCTCGCTGCGCACCGGGGCGAGGGCCGGCGCGACAGAGGGGGCGGCCGCAGAGACGGCCGCGGCCCCGCTCCATCGCCCCCACGGTGCGTCAGCTCCAGCCCGCCGCCACCTCGCGGGTGAAGTCGCCGAAGGCACGGGGCTCCCGTCCGAGAATCGCACGGGTGGCATCGCGGTCCGCGTCGGTGCCCCGGAAGGCGCCCTCGTGGAAAATGGCGTACATGATCCGGAAGTCGTAGACCATCCAGGCGGGCAGGTACTGGCGGTTCTGGAGCTCCCAGGCCTCGAGGTCGCTGCCGCCGTAGGCGATCTCGCGCCCGAGCGCCTCGGACCACGCCCGTGCGCAGTCCACGCCGGTCAGATCCTCCGGCCCTACCAGGGGCACGGCGCGGCCGTCGAAGTCGCTCGTGACGAGGGCGGTGGCGGCCGCATCCGCCACGTCGCGAACATCCACCCGCGCGATCCCCGGCTCCCCGATGGGCTGCGGGTACACCCCGTACCCGAGGATCGCGTCGCGGAACCAGAAGTCATTCTGGTAGAAGTTGTTCGGCTGGATGAAGACGAAGGGGATCCCCGCCTCCCGGATCGCCCTCTCCACCGCGATCTTCGAGGCGAAGTGCGGAATGTGCGGCCCGGTCTCGGGGTTGTGGACCGAGAGGTACACGATCTTCTCGACCCCGACGCGGCGAGCCTCCTCGAGGGCGGAAAGCCCCTCGTGGAGCTCGGTCATCGCCACCGGGTTCAGGAGGAAGAGCCGCCGGGTCCCCTCGAAGACCCCGTCGAAGGTGGTGGGATCGGTGAGATCGGCGACCCGACCCTCGACGCCATCCGGGAGCTCTCCGACCTTGTCAGCCGATCGGGTCAGCACCCGCACGCCGGTCTCCCCCCGCGAGAGGAGCTCCTGCACCACCGCGCTTCCCACGACGCCCGTACCTCCGATCACCAGCGTGCTCATCTGCCGACGCTCCTGTCCAGGGGAACCCACCCGCATTCCACGCCAATCTGGAACGCGGCGGAGGGTTCCGCCATCGCAGGTCGCATCCCCTGAGGAACGCGGCGTTCCACCCCGGAAGGCCCCGGGGAGGTCAGCCCTCTTCCCGGCTCCTCGACAGCTCGCGCAGCATCGGCGTGAAGAGGATGCCCTGGATGCCCGCCGGGGTGTTCGGGTTCCCCTGGATCACGAAGTTCTGGTCCACGTCGAAGTCGACGAGAACGATGTTCAGGGTGCCCCCCTCGGTCGTGATCGGCTCCTCCAGGTTCACCTTGATGCCGGACCGTGCACCGCTGGGGATGAAGAGCGTCCGGGTCGTGGTCCCGTCGCGGAATTCGTAGCCGTCGGCCAGGGTCACCTCGGCATCGGCCACGATCATCCGGAGCTGGTTGTACCGCCCCGCCGGGACCTCCACCTCGCCCGTCATGTCGGCGATCACGCCGTCACGAAGGGTGAGGAGGTCGTAGGCGAGGGGGTTCTCCGGATCGTTGAAGAGATCCACGAAGGGGGGGCCCTGCTCGGGGTCTTCCTCGCCGGGAATCAGGTAGACCCTCGAGATCCAGACCCACGCCTCCGCGATGTAGTCGGCGGGCGCGTCGGTCAGGAGGATCTGGATCCTCGCCTCGCCCTCTCCGTCGGCGACGGGAGAGGCGGAATCGCAGGCCGTCGCGGAGAGGGCCACGAGGCTTGCCACGGCGAGCGTGGGCAGGATGCGGAAGGGAGCCGGGATGCGCATGGCGGGACACCTCGTTCAGGCTGGTGCACTATTTCGGGGCGTGGATTTTTCCCGATGGAGTCTTTCAGTGCAAGCACCGGACCGCAAGCCGCCGCAAACTCCGCATCGCCTCGAGTACGGCCGAAAGTCAGGCGAAAGCGGCACTTCCGGTCGACTCCACGGTCGGGGCTGCAACCCGGGTCCCGCCCGGTTCGCGTTGCGTTTCCGCACCCCCGTTGCCGACCCCTCGCGACGGCTGCATCGTTCGCGGGCCCCCGAGCCGCCCCTCGACACCCTCCCCGCAGGCCCGCATGCACCGTTTCGCACCCATCCGCCGCTCGCACCGACCGCACCCCGCGATCCTTTCGGCCGTCGTTGCGGCATCACTCCTTCTCGGGGCCTGCGCGGGCGAGCCCGAGGGCACCCGGACGGACGGCGTCCTGGCCATCGGCGAAGTGCAGGGGCCCGGCGAACGCAGCCCCCTGGTCGGCGCCGAAGTCACGGTCGAGGGAATCGTCACCGGGGTCTTCCCTGAGCTTGGCGGCTTCTTCCTCCAGTCCGCTACCGGCGAAAGTGACGGAGACCCCAGCACCTCGGACGGCATCTTCGTGCTGCTCGACCCGGGCGATCCCGGCGAGGCGGGCGCGCATGTCTCGACCCCTCCCGCCCCGGGGATCGCGATGCGCGTCCGCGGAACCGTCGAGGAGCGAGGGAGCGGGCCTCGGACGCTGACCTCGATCCGTGCCCTGGAGCTCGCACCCGCCGGGGGCGCCGCCGCCGAGCCCGGTATCGGTCCCCAGGCCCAGCCGCGGACCCGGACCCTCCCCCCGCCCGTCGTCATCGAGGGTGCGCCGGACTCGGTCGACGACTGGGCCCGCCTCGAGGGAATGCTGGTCCGGATCGAGGCGCCGCTCACGGTCTCGGGGCAGGGCATTCTTTTCCGCTTCGGGGAACTCGTTGCCGCTTTCGACGGGCGCCTCTTCATTCCGACCGAGCTCGCATCCCCCGGCCCCGAGGCGGCGGCGATCGCCCGCGCGAACGATGCGCGGCGGGTGGTCCTCGACGACGGGAGCGACGCACAGTGGCCACCGGGGGTGCCCTGGCTCGCGGATCCCC
>JBJHBX010000014.1:0-20572 GCA_050485725.1 Gemmatimonadales bacterium
TCCTTACCTTCCTGTCGGCCGCCATGGTGGCGCTGGCCCTCTTCGTGGTCGGGCTCTTCGGCGTGGCCACCTTCAACCTCCACGAGGCCCTGCAGCGCATCGAGGAGCGTGTGGAGGTCGTCGCCTACATCCGCGACGGGACGCCCCCGAGCGAGGTCACCCTTCTCGAGGAGGACGTGCTGCGGATGGAGGAGGTCCGCGGCGTGCGCTACGTATCGAAGGAGGACGCCCTCGAGGTGGCCCGGCGGGACCTTCCCGAGTTCGAGGAGCTCTTCGTGGGACTCGACGTGAACCCCCTCCCGGCGTCGCTCGAGATCGAGCTGCTGGAGGGGTTCCGGACCCCGGCTTCGGTGGCCCGGGTGGCGGGGCGCCTGTCGGTCTACCCCTTCGTGGAGGACGTCCGTTACGGGCAGGAATGGGTGGACCGGCTCCACCTGCTCCAGCGCATCGGTGCGCTCACCACGGCGATCCTGGGTGGCGCCTTCGCCGTCGTCGCCGCGCTGATCATCGGCACGGCGATCCGCATCGCCATCTTCGCCCGCCGCGAGGAGATCTACGTGATGCGGCTCGTGGGGGCCACGAACGGGTTCGTGCGCCGGCCCTTCCTCCTGGAGGGCGCCATGACGGGGGTCTTCGGCGGGATTCTCGCCGCCGCCGTCACCTACCTGTCGTACCTGGTGGTGTCGAGGGCGATCTTCCAGCTGGACTGGGTGCCCTTCTCGTGGCTCGCGGCAGGAATCGCCGGGGGGGCCCTCTTCGGCTTCCTGGCCAGCGCCCTCGCGGTGCGCCGCTACCTGAGGGAGGTCTGAGCCCATGCCCGCCCCGAGGTGGACCGCCCGGATGCGAAAGGAGGGCATTCTCCTCGTGGTGGCCCTCTGCGTCTTCCTCGCCCCCCCCCTTCCGCCGGCGGCGGTGGGTCCCGCACCCCTCGCGGCGCGCCAGCAGGCCACCCCCGACGAGCTCCGTCGCGAGATCCTCGAGAGCCAGCGGAGGCTCGAGGAAATCCGGGCCGAGCGGGAGCGCCTGCAGCGCGACATGGCAGCCATCCGTTCCCGCGTGACGAACGTGTCGGGGGAGCTCGTGAACATCGAGCGCCAGCTCTCGGCCACCCGCTCCGTCCTCGCCGAGATCGACTTCCAGGTCGAAGCGACCGCGGAGCGGACACGGGCCACCACCGCGGACCTCCTTCGCACCCGCGAGGAGCTCCGGGAGCGAAACGCGGTGCTCAACCAGCGGCTTCGCGGGATCTACAAGCAGGGCCCCCTCAGCACCGTACGGGTGCTGCTGGGTGCCGAGAGCTTCACGAACCTCCTCAACCGCTACCGTTACCTGCAGCTGATGGCGCGCTACGACCGGAGCCTCCTCGGGAGCGTCGAGCGCCTCGAGGCCGAGCTGACGGCCCAGAGCCGCGACCTGCAGGAAAGCCTGGCGGAGCTCGGTCGGCTGCGGCAGGCCCAGCTGGGCGAGGTGGCGGAGCTCCGGCAGGTGGAACAGGAGCACCAGCGGACCCTCCAGCAGTTCCGGTCCTCGGAGCGGCAGGCCCAGTCGCGGCTCGAGCAGATCGCGGCCGACGAGGGGCGTCTGACGAGCGTCGTTGCCGACCTCGAGCGGCGACGCCTCGCCGCCGAGGCGGCCCTGGCCGCCGCCGGACGGGCCGGCGAAACGGCCCCGGCGACGCTGACCGCCCGGGACATGGGCTCGCTGGACTGGCCGGTCGAAGGAGAGATCCTCTACCGCTTCGGCCCCGAGCGGCGGCCGAACGGCACCGTGCTCCGCTGGAACGGGGTCGGGATCCGCGCGTCTCCCGGGAGCCCCGTTCGGGCCGTCCGTGACGGCGTGGTGGTCCTCGCCGGCCCCTTCGAGGGCTACGGCCCCACCGTCATCGTCAGCCACGGCGAGGGCTTCTACACGCTCTACCTCTACCTGCGGGACATCGGCGTGGTCGAGGGACGGCCCGTGCGGGCCGGGCAGGTGGTGGGCACGGTGGGGGGTACGGAGACCCCCGAGGGCCCCCACCTGGAGTTCCAGCTCCGGGCTCCCGTGGGGGGCGGGACCCCCCAGGCCCAGGACCCGATGCTCTGGCTCCGACCCCGGGGCAACTGAGGTGGCGCTCCATGCGCTCACGGGCCATGACGCGGTTCGGCGCGCGCTGACCGCGGCCTTCACCCGGGGGCGGCTTCCCCCGGTCCTCCTGCTTCACGGCCCGCCGGGAGTGGGCAAGCAGCGCCTCGGCCAGTGGCTCGGTCAGATGCTGGTCTGCACCGAGGCATCCGCCCCCTGCGGAAGCTGCCGGGAATGCGCGCTGGCCCTCCGCCTCGAGCACCCGGACCTGCACTGGTACGTGCCGGTGGTACGGCCCAGGGCCCGGGGAAGCCGGGAGAAGGACGACGAGGCGCTCGAGGACGCCAGGCGCGAATGGCTCGAGGAGATGCGCGAGAATCCGCTCCGTCCGTCGCATTCCGACGAGGTGCGGGCGCTCCACCTGGGCACGATCCGGAACCTTCGGCGCGAGGCCGCCCGCGGACGGGGCACCGGACCCAGGAGACTCTTCCTCCTTGCCGACGCCGAGGAGCTCGTGGCACAGGAGGCCAGCCAGGAAGCCGCGAACGCGCTGCTGAAGCTCCTCGAAGAGCCCCCGGTCGATACCTGGTTCGTTCTCACTTCGAGTGAACCCGGGCGGCTCCTCCCCACGATCCGTTCCCGCGCCACCGCGATCCACGTGCCGGCCCTGCCGATTCGAGAGGTCGCCGTGTGGCTCACGGAACAGGGGGGCATCGATCCGGAGGCCGCGGAGCGGGCGGCGCGCCTCTCGGGGGGCTCGATCGGCCGGGCCCTCGGCTTCCTCCCCGACGGGAGCGACGACGGCCCCCTCGAGCGCACCCGGAAATCCGCCCTCCGCCTCGTCAACGCCGCCCTCTCGACACGCGAGGGGGACGCCTGGCAGGAGGCGCTGGCCTACAAGGCCTCGGGTGCCCGCGGGCTGATGGAGCTCCTGGCCTTCGTCGAGCTCTGGCTCCGCGACCTGGGCGCGGCCGCCTCGGGGGTGGAGGATGCGATCCTGAACCGCGATGCCGTGGACTGGCTGGTCCGGAAGTCCCGCGAACGCGACCTGGCGCCGGCCGGGCCCTCGCGGGCGCTGGCCTCCGTCGAGCAGGCCCGCGAGGAGGCCTCGGGAAACGTGAACCCGCAGCTCCTCCTGGCGGGGCTGATGCTCGGCATGCGCCGGGCCCTCCTCCCCGACCCGGCACGCTGACCGGGCGTCCGACCCCGCCGGCTCAGGGAATGCGGAGCGTCTCGCCGGCCCGGACCACGTCCCGGACCGTCCGACCGTTCGCCTCGGCGAGGGCCGCCGCCGAGACCCCGTAGCGCCGGGCGATCTGCCCCCAGGTATCGCCACGGGCCACCAGGTGGCTGCGCGCCCCGGGGCCCACCGCGAGCTGCTGCCCTATCCTGAGCGCCGACGAGGAGCCGAGGCCGTTCCACCGCTGGAGCTCCCCCACCGAGACGCCGTAGCGCCGCGAGAGCGCCCAGAGGTTGTCCCCTGCGGCGACCCGGTGCACCCTGGCCGGTGCTTCGTCCCGGGCTGCCTCGGTCCTTCCCTCGGCCGAAGGGGCCTCTCCATTCGCCGAGCCCTCGGTCGGACTCCCGGGGTCGAGGGGCCCGCCGGTCAGGTCCGCGGCCTGCTCCACGGCCTCCGCGAGGGTGGTCCGCACCGGTTCGAGGGCCGAAGCGGCGACCACGGCCTCCGCCTGCGCCTCGGCGGCGCGAATCGCCTCTTCGTCTCCCCGCGGGTCCACGGGTGCCGGGGGTGGCGCAGCCGCGACCACCGAGGGGGGTCCACCCCTGGAACCGGCCACCGGAATCACGAGTCGCTGACCGATCTGGAGGCGGCGGGGATCCACGTTGCCGTTCGCCGCCTGCAGGTCGGCGAGCCGGACCCCGTAGCGACCGGCAATTCCCCCGAGCGTCTCGCCCCTTGCCACCGCGTGCTCCATGAAGGAGATGCGCTCCTCCGGGGGCACCAGTGCATAGTTCTGGACGAATCGTCCGGCGGTTCCGGCGGGGATTCGCACCTCCCGCGCCTCGCCCCTGGGGGTGAAGCCCCGCATGTAGTGGCGGTTGAGCGCGTTGACCTCGGCCTCGTCCACGCCGGCGGCCCAGGCCACCACGTCGAGCGAGGTGGCATCGGGCACGGTGACCACGTCCCATTCGAGGGGGGGGATCCCGGTCGGCCGCTCGAACCCGTACTGCTCGGGGTTGCGGGCGATGCGCGCCGCGGCGAAGAACCGGGGAACGAACTCCCGCGTCTCGGCCGGCAGGTGGGGGCGGAGCTCCAGGTAGTCCAGGTCGTCGAGGGCATCGCGCCCCGGGGCGTGGCGGTTCACGATCCCGCGGATCCGCCCGGGCCCGGCGTTGTAGGCGGCCAGCGCGAGGAACCACGATCCGAACATCCCGTGCATCGTCTCGAGGTAGTCGAGGGCCGCGCGGGTCGACGCCATCGGGTCACGTCGGTCGTCGACCACCGCGCTCACCGTCAGCCCGAGCTCGCGGGCGGTCGGGGGCATCAGCTGCCACATCCCCGTGGCCCCGACCCGGCTCACGATGACGTCGTGGTAGCCGCTTTCCACGATGGGCAGGTACTTGAGCGAAGCGGGGAGGCCGCGAACGCCGAGCTCCGCCTCGACGTAGGATTCCCATTGGGCCATCCGTTCGAGGTAGACCGCGAAATGGTTCGAGCCCCGGGTGGACCAGAAGTCGACCCAGAAGGCGATCCGCTCCTCGAGCCGGGGGTCGGTCGAGACCACGGAGTGGAGAATCGGATCGAGCCCCGACTCCACCTCGACGTTGGGGAGCCGTCCGTTCCGGGCCACTGGAGACGGTCGCTCCCCCGCCACCGGCCCTGCCGCCACCGGAACGGGCGCAACGGCCGGGCGGGGCGCAGGCCCCGGCTCGGGCGCAGTACCCACACGCTGGCAGCCACCCAGCACCACGAGGGCACCGGCCAGGACCAGTGTCGTCCGCCCGCTCCTCACGCGGCCACCCCGGCGCCCAGCACCGCATCCACGGCCGCAAGCACCCGGTCGACGGATTCGTGGCGGGCCCCGTGGCCCATCAGCCCGATCCGCCAGATCTTCCCGGCGGCGGGGCCGAGCCCACCCCCGATCTCGATGTCGTGGCGGTCGAGGAGGCTCCGGCGGAGGGGCGCCTCGTCCTGGCCACCGGGAAGGTGGACCGCGGTGAGCTGCGGCAGGCGCACCCCCGGATCGGTGAAGGGGGTGAAGCCCCGGGCCGCGAGCTCGGCCTGGAGGCGGGTGCCCACCTCCCGGTGGCGCTCGAAGCGGGACGCGAGCCCCTCCTCCTCGAGTTCCACGAGCCCCTCGTGGAGCCCGTAGATCTGGTTGATGGGCGCCGTGTGATGGTACCGCCGCCCCGAACCCAGGTACCCGGCGATCAGCGCCACGTCGAGGTACCAGGACGCGCTCGGGCGGGCCCGCGAGCGGATCCGGTCCATGGCCCGCTCCGAGAAGGTGATCGGGGCGAGGCCGGGTGGCACGCCCAGGCACTTCTGGGTGCCGGAATAGCAGACGTCGATGCCCCGGGCGTCGACGTCGACGGGCACCCCTCCGAGCGAGGTCACCGCGTCCACGACGAAGAGGGTGTCGCCCGCGGCCAGGTGGGCCCCGACCCGGTCAAGCGGCTGGTGCACCCCCGTCGAGGTCTCGGCATGGACGAGCGCCAGGAGCCGGGCCCCCGGGTTCGCCATGGCCGCCTCGATCAGGGCGTCCTCGTCGATCGCGTGGCCCCAGGGTGCTTCCACGGTCACCACGTGGGCGCCGAGGCGGCGGCCGACCTCGGCGAGCCGGCCCCCGAAGACGCCGTTCACCCCGACGATGACGGTATCCCCCGGCTCGACCAGGTTCACCATCGCCGCCTCCATGCCTGCGGAGCCGGTCCCCGAGACAGGGAAGGTCGTGGGGTTCGACGTGCCGAACACGCGGCGGAGCCGGGCGTTCACGTCGTCCAGGAGCTCCAGGAAGCGGGGATCCAGGTGCCCCAGCGTCGGGCGCGCCATCGCTTCCAGGATGCGGCTCGACACCGGCGACGGGCCGGGGCCGAGAAGGAGCGGAGCCTTTTCGGGAACGGTGGGAATCACGGGACTCGCGGTTCGGGAAGCTCTGAAGGTTACGGTCCCCCCGTCCGGAGGGCAACGAATTCCTCGCGCGGCAGGCTTAGGCCGCCGTGCCTCATAGTCGGTAGTTCGGCGCCTCGCGGGTGATCGTCACGTCGTGGGGATGGGATTCCCTGAGCCCGCCCGTGGTGACCCGGCAGAAGCGGCTGTTCGCGTGGAGTTCCTCGAGATTCCCCGCACCCACGTAGCCCATGCCCGACTGGAGTCCGCCCACCAGCTGGAAGACGATGTCCGAGACCGGCCCCTTGTACGGGACCCTCGCCTCGATCCCCTCGGGCACGAGCTTCCGGGCGCCCTGCGTTCCATCCTGGAAATAGCGGTCGGCCGACCCCTCCTCCATGGCCGAGAGGGAACCCATTCCGCGGACCATCTTGTACCTGCGGCCCTCGAGGAGGAAGCTCTCGCCCGGCGCCTCCTCGGTGCCCGCGAACATGGACCCCATCATGACCGTCGATGCACCGGCCGCCAGCGCCTTCACGAGGTCGCCGGAGTAGCGGATCCCACCGTCGGCGATGACCGGAACCCGTCCGTCGACGCCGTCCACGGCCTCCATGATCGCGGTCAGCTGCGGCACCCCCACTCCCGTCACCACGCGGGTGGTGCAGATCGAGCCCGGGCCCACCCCCACCTTCACGGCGTCGACGCCGCGGTCCACGAGCGCCTTCGCGCCCGCGCCGGTCCCCACGTTGCCCGCCACGATCTGGGCGTCGGGAAAGGTCTCGCGCATGCGCCCCACCGCCTGGAGCACCCCCTCCGAATGGCCATGGGCCGTGTCGATCACCAGCACGTCGACCCCCGCCTCGACCAGGAGCCGGGCCCGCTCGACGTCGGCGGACGACGCCCCGACGGCGGCACCCACCCGGAGCCTCCCCCGTTCGTCCTTGCAGGCGTTCGGGAACTGGCGGCGCTTCACGATGTCCTTCACCGTGATCAGCCCGGCCAGCGACCCGTCCTCGTCCACTACCGGGAGTTTCTCGATCCGGTGGCGGTGCAGGATCGCCTCCGCCTCCTCGAGCGACGTGCCCACCGGCGCCGTCACGAGGCCCTCCGAGGTCATGACGTCGCGCACCGAACGCCCCCGGCCGGACTCGAACTGGAGGTCCCGGTTCGTCACGATCCCGACGAGCGTCCCGGAAGCATCCACCACCGGCACTCCCGAGATCGAGTACCGCGCCATCAGCGCATGGGCGTCGGCGAGGGTCGCATCGGGCTCGAGGGTGATGGGGCGCAGGATCATTCCCGACTCCGAGCGCTTCACGCGGTCCACCTCTTCGGCCTGCCGCTCCGGCGGAAGGTTCTTGTGGACGATCCCGAGCCCCCCCTCGCGGGCGAGCGCGATCGCCATCCCCGACTCGGTCACCGTGTCCATGGCGGCGGCCAGGAGCGGAATCGAGAGCTCGATGGACGCGGTCAGGCGCGTCCGGACGTCGGTGTCGCGCGGATGGACGGTGGAATGTCCGGGAAGGAGCAGGACATCGTCGAAGGTCAGTGCCTCGCCGACGATCGTCCCGCCCCGGCGGCGGTCCTCCGCCATGGGGCCTCCGGCAGGTGAAGGGTGGGGTCCGAAAACGCGGAAGACCCGCCGACGCTCGGCCGCCGGGATCGTCCGGCGGCAGGCTCGTTCAGCGGGTCTTCGACCGTGCCCGGCCCGCAGGCCGGGGGACCTTCAGTTGGAACATGGGAAAGTGTACCCGGGCCGGGAGGTCGGGTCAAGGCGTCGAAGGCCGGGGATGGATCAGGAACCGCGAAGTTCCTCGCCCCCCGGGGCGCGCCCTTCCCCCGGCTCCGTGGGGGGTTTCGGCGGCGCCGCCGGGGGCGGCGAGGGTGCCGGCGGCGTCGACTGGAGCTCGTCGAGAAGCTGGCGCCCCCGGGCCGATACGGACTGGAGCACACGGTCCGCCGTGGAGATGAGCTGGAAGGCCTCCCGCACGTTCGACGGGTTCACGTTGCCCTTCCGGAGGCCGTCCTCGAGCCGCTCCGCCAGCTTCTGGAGGGGTGTGGTCTCGTCGGGGATGCCGCGGTTGTAACGCGATTCCAGGAACTCGAGGTAGTCGAGCACCTGGTAGAGCTGGGGCTCGGGAAGGGTTTCGAGCTTGCGGAGGATTCGCCTGCGCATCGCGTCGTGCATGGATCTCTCACTCCCACTCGATAGATTGATTCTTCCCGCGTCTTCCGCGCCGCCCCGATCCCCGCCTGCCCGCGTCCGCGAGCCCGATGCCCAGAAGACCCCTCCGAAGCGTCTCCGTCGCCCCCGCCGCCGCCACCCGGTTCAGCCGCTGGATCGCCCGGATCGATACCGAGCTGGACCGGCCCGACTGCGACCGGAACGAGCTCTGCCGGCGCGTGCTGACCGAGATCCACTACCCCGGCCTCGTGGGGGTCGATCCCGAAAGCCTCCCACTGGCGACCCGGGTCGCGCTGGACCAGATGGACCCCCGGAACGTCACCCTCGAGCCCGAATTCTACCACGAGATCGACGTCGAGCGGTATGCCGAGGTCAAGCCCCTCCTCTGGCTGTGGGAGATGTTCGACCGCAGCCCCCTCGGGGAGAACACCTCGCTCGGCGTCCCCTTCCGGCGCATGCTCGCGATGCGGGTCTTCCGGCGCTGCGGCAGGAACTTCAAGGCCTTCCCCCACGTGCGCTTCACCTACGGCTACAACATGGAGGTGGGCGACGACGTGGTGATCCACCGCCACGTGCTCCTCGACGACCGCGGCGGCATCCGCATCGGTGACCGTGCGTCGGTGTCGGACTTCGCGAACGTGTACTCCCACACGCACGACATCGTGGACCCGGCGGTGGTCGACACGCCGGCCACCATTCTCGGGAAGGGGGTTCGGATCACCTACCACGCCACCGTGCTCGCCGGGGTACATGTGGCCGACGACTCCATGGTCGGCGCCATGGCGCTCGCCACCCGCGACACCGAGCCCTCCACGGTGCACGTCGGCATTCCGGCTCGCCCGGTCAAGCGGAAGCCCGAGCCCGGGCGCCCGGGCACCTCGCCCGACCCCCTCGGAAGCTGACCGGGCGCCGCCCTACCCCTCGCCCGACTCCTCGTAGCGGGCCTTGAGCCGGGCCACCACCCCCGGATCCGCCAGCGTCGTCGTGTCCCCCAGCGCCTTTCCGTCGGCGATGTCGCGGAGCAGTCGACGCATGATCTTGCCGGATCGCGTCTTCGGCAGGTCGGCGGAGAAGAGCACGTCCTCGGGCCTGGCAATCGCTCCGATCTTGTCGGCCACGTGCTTCCTGAGTTCTGCGGCCAGCGCCTCCGAGGGCGAAGCGCCGTCCTTCAGCGTGACGAAGGCCGCAATCGCCTGCCCCTTCAGCTCGTGGGCCTTCCCCACCACCGCGGCCTCGGCCACCGCGGGGTGGTCCACCAGCGCGCTCTCCACCTCCATCGTCCCGATCCGGTGCCCCGCCACGTTCAGCACGTCGTCGACGCGCCCCAGGATCCAGAAGTAGCCGTCCTCCTCCCGCTTGGCACCGTCTCCGGGAAAGTAGATCCCCTCCCACTTCGACCAGTAGGTCTCGCGGAAGCGGTCGTCATCGCCCCAGATCGTCCGGAGCATCGATGGCCATGGCTCGGTCACCGCCAGGTACCCGGCGTTCGTCTCCTCGCCCGCCTCGTTCAGGATCGTCGCGGCGATCCCGGGGAAGGGGCGCGTGGCGCTCCCCGGTCGGGTCTCGGTGATCCCCGGCAGGGGGGTGATCATGATCGCCCCGGTCTCGGTCTGCCACCAGGTGTCCACGATGGGACAGCGCTCGCCCCCGATGAAGCGGTGGTACCAGACCCAGGCCTCGGGGTTGATCGGCTCCCCCACCGATCCCAGGAGACGGAGCGCCGAGAGGTCGTGTTTACCGGGCCAGTCCTCCCCCCACTTCATGAAGGCCCGGATCGCCGTGGGCGCCGTGTAGAAGACCGTGACCCCCCACTTCTCGCAGAGCTCCCAGAACCTTCCCCGGTCCGGGAAGTCCGGCGCCCCCTCGTACATCAGGATCGTGGCACCGCAGGCCAGCGGGCCGTAGACGATGTACGAGTGTCCGGTGACCCATCCCACGTCGGCGGTACACCAGTAGACGTCCGTGTCCTTCAGGTCGAAGACCCACTTCGTCGTGGCATGGACCTGCGTCAGGTAGCCGCCCGTGGAGTGCACCACGCCCTTCGGCTTCCCGGTGGTTCCCGAGGTGTAGAGAATGTAGAGGACATCTTCCGAGTCCATGGGCTCGGCGGCGCACTTCGGCGACCCCTCGCGGACCAGGTCGTGGTACCAGAGGTCCCGGCCGGGGCTCATCACCGACTGGGTGGTGCGCGAGGTGTTCCACCCCCGGGCCACGACGACCACGTGCTCGATCGAGGGGGTCGATTCGAGGGCGGCGTCGGCGTTCCGCTTGAGGGGCACCACGCTCCCCCGGCGGTACCCCCCGTCGGCGGTGATCAGCACCTTCGCGCCGGCATCGTTGATCCGGTCCGCGAGCGATTCGGGGCTGAACCCCCCGAAGACCACCGAGTGGATCGCCCCGATCCGGGCGCATGCCAGCATCGCGATGGCCGCCTCCGGAATCATCGGCAGGTAGATCGCGACCCGGTCCCCCTTCTCCACGCCGAGTCCCTTCAGCGCGCTGGCGAACTTCGAGACCTCGCGGTGCAGCTCCCTGTACGTGAAGGTCCGGGTGTCGCCGGGCTCTCCCTCCCAGATCAGCGCCGCCTGGTTCGCCTTCGGCCCCCCGAGGTGCCGGTCGAGGCAGTTGTGGGCCACGTTCAGCTTCCCGCCGGTGAACCACTTCGCGTGCGGAGGCGTCCAGTCGAGCACGCGGCTCCAGGGCTCGAACCAGTCGAGCTCCGACGCCCACTTCGCCCACCACGCCTCGCGGTCCGCGGCCGCGGCATCGTGGATCGAGGGGTCGGAGACGTGGGCCTCCGCCCGGAAGGCATCGGGGGGCGCGAAGCGGCGGTCTTCCCTGAGCAGATCGTCGAGGTCGACTTCGGGCGTGTCCATGGGACCTGGGCTCCGGAGAGGGAGAGATTGGGCGCGTGAGGCACCGGGATTCGTGCACGGAACGGAACCGCCGCCTCCCGGAGCCGGGTGCCGGGAGACTACGAACCCCCCGGCGAAAGGTCAAACGCCCCCTTGTCAGGCTGTTCACCGGTTTGCGCCCCGGCATCGCTCGGCGACCACGACGCGGGGTCTCGCATTCCGGAAATGCTGCGCATGGAGAGGGCGCGAGCACGGTGGCCATCATTCCGGCGACCTGGTGTGATGTCGCCGGGCCTGCCAGCCGGATCCAACACCCCCCCGAAGGACGCGAACGCCGCAACGGTGGGCCTCCCCGAAGTGCGTCTGCCGCCCGCGCGCCCTCCAGGGACGAAGGAGCCGCAAGCGTGCTTCCCCGGAAGCGTCGCTTGCGGCGTGTGTCACCCTATGGGTACCCGCACGCCGCAGGCGTTCCGAAGAGACCGCACGTTTGCGGCGTCCGCGCCCTGTTCAGGGAGCCTGTTCAGGGTGGAGGCCGGCTGGGCCCCGAGCGAAGTCGGCCGGACCGCGAGGCAGCGCAGCCGTCTCGAATCCGGCGCGGGGGCCGCCGCCGCTCCGAGGACTTCGACCGCCGCAGCCGCAGACCCGCCGAACGCACCACGGCGCCCCGCGCGCGTCCCTTCTTCGACGCGCGGTCCCGTGCGCACGGTTCTGGAGGTTCTTTCCTTCACTCCACCACCGGGGGAAGGAACTCAGCGACCTCGGGCCGCTCGAGGAGTGCCTCGAAGGCCGCGACCACCCCCGCCGCACATCGCTCCACCGCCTTCGCCCCCGCCGCCAGCGCCCCGGCCTGCAGCGACCGTCGAACCCGGAGCTGCACCTCGGCCTCGGACGCCCGGGTCGCTGCGCCGGGAAGAAGGAGCCGCAGCGAAAGGGGTGTGCGCGGCTGGGTCGGAAGGGTCTCGCCCACTGCACCCGCGACCCGTTCCAGTACCGTCGAGGCGCGTCCCAGGTCTCCATACCGCGGCCCTTCCACCACCAGGGTCAGGTTTCCCTCGAGACCCTGCGAGGTCTCGTCGAGAAATGCCTCCACCGAGATCGATCCAGGCAGGTCGTCCCGGTGGAAGAAGAGATACGCGCTCCGGGTGGATTCTCCGGCCCAGCGGCCTTCGAACGCCTGGCTCGTCGTTTTCTGGAAGCCCGACATCGACCACCCCGACGTCTCGATTCCGCTCCTTACCGCATCGATGAGCGGTTCGAGTGTCAGGAGCGCCTCCGCGGACGGGTCACCCTCCACGGGCTCCCCCCCGATCCTCTCGTTGACACGTCATTTCTGGCTCCCTTACCTTTTTTCAGGCGTTCGTGCCCGCTTTTCCCCCCGTGCCGTCCGGGAGTTCCATGGCCCACACGCACACCGACCCGGAGCAGGTGCTCCGCGCCGCGCTCGACGCGAACGGCCAGCGCTTCACCGAGCAGCGGGCCGCGGTCTTCCGCTACCTGCTCTCCACCGATGCGCATCCCACGGCGGACGAGGTCTTCGTCGCGGTGCGCTCCGAGGTGCCCGTCATCTCGCTGGCCACCGTGTACAAGAGCCTCGAGACGCTGGTGGGCTGCGGCCTCGCCACGAAGCTCACCTACGGCGACGGTTCGGCCCGCTACGACGGCCGCACCGACCCGCACCACCATGCCCGCTGCCTCCGCTGCTCCCGGATCACCGACGTGCCCGGACACCTTGCGGCGGAGGGCCTCGACGATCTGAACCCGCAGGCAGAGGGCTTCCGCGTGACCGGGTATCGCCTCGAATTCACCGGCTACTGCGAGGAGTGCCAGGAAGCGGCCGCGCGCCACCGGGCCGCGGGGGCCTCCGTACGGGCCTGACCCCGCAACTCCCCGTGCCACCCGGCACACTTCCCCGACCGCCCCGCTTTCGCGGCGCGTGGGTCGCGGGAGAGGATGCGACCCGTCTCGCCGCCCGCATCTCGGGGCCCTTCTCGGGGGTCCCCCTGGCCTGGGCCGCCCCCGCAGGCGCCGCCGATGCCGCCGAGCTTGTCCGGTATGCCGCCGAGCGCGGACTCCCCCTCGTGCCCCGGGGCGCCGGCACCGGCATGCCGGGCGGGAACCTGGGCCCCGGCATCGTCGTCTCGCTGGCCGAAGGCTTCCGGGAGATCGGCGGCGTGGAGCGGACCGACGACGGAGCGGGGCGGATCCGCGTCGGCGCCGGGGTCACCGCCGCCGAGGTGGAGGCCGCCGCGGCCCGCCTGGGCCTGCGCTTTCCGCCCCTCCCCTCCTCCGCCCGATGGGCGAGCCTCGGGGGCATGGTCGCGAGCAATGCTGCCGGCGCGAGGAGCTTCGGGCGCGGCGCGGTCGCGGCGTGGGTCGAGTCGGTGGAGGGCGTGACCGCCCGGGGCGACCCCTTTCGGCTGGGGCCGGACGACGCCTTCCCCGCCGAGTTGGCAGGCCGCCTCCCCGCGGCGCTCCCCGGGCGCTGGCCCCAGGTCCGGAAGAACAGCTCCGGCTACGGGCTCGACCGCTGGCTTGCCTCGTCGAACCCGGCGCAGCTCCTCGTGGGGAGCGAGGGGACCCTCGGCCTCCTGACCGCCGTCACCCTTCGCCTCGAGCCCCGGCCTGCCGTCCGCGGGGTCCGCCTCCTTCCGGTGGCCGACCCTGAGCAGGCCACGGAGCTCGCCCTGGCCGCCGACCGGCTGGGCGCGGTGGCCTGCGAGTTCCTCGGACGCAGGCTCATCGAAATGGCGGGGCTCGAAGACGACCCGGAGCTGGGTGGCCTCGCCGGCGGCGCCTGGGTGCTCTTCCTCCTCGAGTTCGAGGGAGAGGCGGAAGCCGGGGTCGCCGACGCCCTCGCGCGAGCGGCGCGGGTGGGCGAAGTCCTCGCCGGGCCGGGGCTCGGTACCACCGAGCCCGCCCTGGTGGAGCGGCTCTGGTCGCTCCGCCACCGGGCCAGTCCACTGATCTCGGACCAGGCCCGGGCCGGCCGCATCTCGACCCAGTTCGTCGAGGACTCGGTGGTGCCGCCGGCGGCGCTGGGTCGCTACCTGGAAGGGCTCGACCGGGTGTTGGCGGACGCCGGAGGGGGGATGGACGCCGTGGTCTTCGGCCACGCCGGCGACGGGAATGTGCACGTGAACCCCCTCGTGGAGCTGGCCGAGGCCGGGTGGAGGGACCGGGTCCGGGGCGTGCTTCACGGGGTGGTGGACCTTGTCGAGGAGCTGGGCGGTACCCTGGCGGGGGAGCACGGCGACGGACGCCTCCGCGCTCCCTTCCTGGAGCGGATATGGGGCCCGGAAGCGGTGGACGCCTTCCGCCGGGTCCGCGAGGCCTTCGACCCTGACGGGATCATGAATCCCGGGGTCATTCTGCCCCTGGAGGGGCAGGATCCGCTCACAGGGCTCCGGCCCCGGCCCCGCGACTGGCCGGCATGATGCGTGCTGGCGCAAGCGGGGGAGACGCGTCACCTTCAGGCCGCCCCTTCCAGGATCGAAACCCGGACAACGTGGAGCCATGACCGCTCGACCGTCCAGCGACGACAAGGCATTCCGGCCTGCGCGCCGATGGCACCTGCTGCGCTTCGGGCGCCTGCCCCTCTGCCTCGTGGCGGGTGCCGCCCTCCTGGCGGGGGCTCCGGCGCCCTCGGGAAGCGGCAACGTTTTCCCCGAGGCCGAGGAGGCGCTCCGCGAGGGCGAGCCCCGGGGGGGGACGCACCCCGCCGGCGGCGCACCCGCCGTCGACGACGACCGGCTCGTGGCCTCGTTCCGGTCCGAGCTGGCTCGCCTCATGCGCACCGGCAGTCGCACCGAGCGATGGGGCCTCCTGGTCGTCTCCCTCGACCGCGGCGACACGATCTACGCATGGAACCACCACGAGGCGATGGCGCCCGCCTCGAACATGAAGCTCTTCACCTCGGCGGCTGCGCTGCACCTCCTCGGACCCGACTTCCGCTTCCCGACCTACCTGCTGGCCGACGGGCCCGTGGTCGACGGGGTCCTCGAGGGGAACCTCGTCCTATTCGGGACCGGCGATCCGACCCTCGGGAGCCTGTCGCCGGAGCGTCCCTCCGAGGCCTACGAGGCCTTCGCCGAAGCGGTGCGCGCCGCCGGGATCCGGTCCATCCGGGGGGGCGTCGTGGGTGACGGGTCCTTCTACGTCGGCGATCCTCGGAGGCCGTCGTGGAACCCCCTGGATCTCGACAACTGGTACGCCGCCCCCGTCTCCTCGCTGATCTTCAACGAGAACATGGTCACGCTCAGGGTGGCCGCCGAGCGGGGGGCCGGGCTGCCCACGACGGTGCGCACGATCCCCGAGGGCGCCGGCGTTCCGATCCGGAACGAGAGCCGCGTGCAGCCGGCGGGCGGCGCCCGACTCGCCATGGTCCGCGAGCACCCGGACGCCCCCATCCGGGTCGTGGGAACCATGGCGCCCCGCCAGGTCGAATCCTGGCGGTCGATGACCGTTTCGGACCCCCCCGCGTACGCCGCCTCGGTGCTGGCGGCCACGCTGCGCGCCTCCGGGATCCAGGTGCGGGGAGGGGACCGGCACGGGGTCGTGCGTGCACCCGAGGGAAGCCGGGTCAGCGGCCGCACCCTCGTGGCGCCCGCGCTTGCGACGAAGGCGGAATCCAGGACGCTGGCGGTGCACCACTCGCCCCCGGTCTCCGAGCTGATCCACCCGGTCAACAAGCGGAGCCACAACCTCTTCGCCGAGACACTCCTGCTGGCCATGGCCCGGGTTACGGGCGAAACGCCGGATTTCGAGGGAGGCAGCCGCGCGCTTCAGCGGTTCCTGGTCGACGAGGTCGGCGTCGACGCCGCGACGCTCCACGTGGAGGACGGCTCCGGGCTCTCCCGCCTCAACCGGACCTCGGCCGCCGGCCTGGTGCAGCTCCTGGCCTGGATGGACGCTTCGCCCCACGCCGAGACCTTCCGTGCCTCGCTTCCGGTGGCGGGTACCCGGCAGGAGCTGGCCCGCATGGCCCGGACCCCGGCAGCGGGGAACCTGATGGCCAAGACCGGGACCATCCACCGCACATCGGCGCTATCGGGCATCGTCAGCGGGGCCGACGGGGAGCGGCTCCTCTTCAGCATCCTCGTGAACGACGTGCCCTCGACGGGAGCGGCGAAGCGGGCGGAGGACCGGATCGGCGAGCACCTGGCGGGGTTCCGGAGGGGGGTTGCCCCCCTGGGTCCCACGGCTCCGTCCCTCGAAGGCGCCGTGACCGCCGACGCCCTTCGCTGACCCTTCTCAGCTCCTCCCGCGGGCGGAGCGCAGGCGCCGCCTCAGCTCGACTTCGGACATCGTCTCGAGGGTGCGCCGCGCCGTGTGTTCGGAGTTCCAGCGAACGTCCTCGAGCGCCACCGGCGCGCCCGACCCGTCCGCGGGACGCGCGACGAAGTGGTATCGACCCTGGTAGTCGATGCCGTCCCGGCCCTCGATCGAGGCCCTCCACGTCACGCCCTGCTCGTCGATGAACTCGCGCACTGCGCCCTCGCTGCCAAGCTGGTTCTCGTTGCGGGACCCGGGCCGAGCCCGGTCCTCCGACACCCCGTAAAGGTAGAAGCCCCGGACGCCGCCACCAACGACCCGGTGTGCCGGGCGGGATGGACACCCCGGCGCGCCCGGGTATCTTCGGGGGTTCCGCCCGCCACCTCGCGTGCCGGCCGCCGCCACCCGACTCCCCCCGGTACCCTTGTCCGAGCTTCCGCGAACGTCATCTCCGGCCTCCCGGGAGCGTGCCGTGGCCGGGGGGCCACGCCCCGCCGACCGCGCGACCGACCTGGGCCTGGTCGTCCTGACGCTGATCTGGGGGGTGAACTTCGCGGTGGTGAAGGGGGCGCTGGACTTCGTCCCGGCCATGGCCTTCAACGGTCTGCGCTTTCCGCTGGCCTCGCTGACGGTCTACCTGATCCTCCGGGCCCGTGGACCCCTCGCCATGCCGGAGCGCCGGGACTGGCTCCGGATCGCCATGCTGGGCATCGGCGGAAACGGGATCTACCAGCTGCTCTTCATCCACGGGCTCGACCGGACCACCGCCGGGAACACGGCGCTCCTCCTCGCGACCGTCCCGGTCTGGACCGCACTGCTCGCTGCGGTCCTCCGCGAGGGCAACCTCGATCGGTGGGTCGTGGGCGGGATCGGCGCCACCCTCGCCGGAATGTTCCTGGTGGTCACCGGCGGGAGCGCCGAGGTGGGACTGGGCGGCGCCACCCTGGCCGGCGACCTGATGGCCGCGGCGGCCGCCATCCTCTGGGCCGTCTACACGGTCGGGTCGCGTGGGCTGATCCTGCGCTACGGAAGCGTGCCGGTGACGGCCTGGACCCTCTGGTCCGGCTCGGTCGTCCTCGTCCTCCTGGGGGTGCCCGAAATGGCCGCCCTCGACTGGCGGGCCGTACCGCTGGTGGCCGGGTGGGGCGCCGTCGTCTTCGCGGGCGTCCTGGCGCTGGGGCTCAGCTACGTGCTCTGGTACCGTGGCGTGCACCGGCTCGGGAGCGCACGCACCGCCACCTACTCGAACCTGGTCCCGGTGGTCGCCCTGCTGACCGCGTGGGCGCTCCTCGGCGAGGTCCCGTCGGCACTCCAGTGGCTGGGCGCCGCGGTCATCATTTCCGGGATCGTGCTCGCCCGGGTGGGTGGACGAGGCCGGCTCCCGGTTCGTACCGGGCCGTTGCCTACGCCGGCTCTTCTTCCGGATGCGGAGGGGGCGGACGAGGCGGAGGCGCGGTAGCGCCCCCCGGGGCCTCCTGTGACCCGGCGGCGGGCGGGGGAAGCCGGATTTCCCTGAAATCGAAGACGAGGATGCCGTCATCGGTCACGTCCGATGTGACCCGGAACCCGTCGTCGAGGGAGAGGAGCACCCGCTCGGCCGCCGGGAGCGAAATGTCGAGCTCGGCCGCCACCTCGGTGGCCGTCAGCGTGCCCCCCCGGATCCGCGCGACCCGGATCACCTCGCGCTGCATGCGCTGGAGGAGCGCCTGGCGACGTCCCTGCTGGGCGCGCCACCCCCATCCGAAGGAGGCGGCGCCGGAAAGCCCGATCACGCCCCCCACGATCGCGGCCTCGGGGGTGAGCTGCACGATCCCGAGGCCGATCAGCAGGAGCCCCAGCAGCCCCAGCGACACCCCGACGAAGCGACGGAAGCCTCCGCCCGGCGGGAGGCCCCCCGTGCTGACCGGCGCACCCCCGGTCGGCCGGAGCGCCCCGCCCCCGGCGCCCTCCGCGGGCTCCCCGGGCACCGGGCTCCATCCCCGCTCGTCCATCGGCACGAGGTCCGTGCCCATGTCCATTCCACCACCCAGCGGCCGGGCGCGGTCCCAGGCCAGCCCGCACGAGGGACAGACCTGGTCCCCGCGCTTCAGGATCCAGTAGACGAGCCCGCCGACCCCGTAGGTGAAAAGGGTGGCCGCCGCGAGGAGCGCCAGGTTCCCCGCGCGCCGGAAATACGGGATGCCCTCGCCCCGGAAGCCGCACGAAGGACAGCTTCGGAGGACCATGGGGGAGCGCGGTGACCACTGCCGAGCCGGTGGCGCTGAAGGCCGGGCCGGCGGGCGTGGCGGCGTCACCGCACCCGTTCCTCCGGATGCATCGAAGGCCGCGCCGCAGGCGACGCAGAACCGGGCCCCCTCGGGCCCCTGGGTGCCGCATGACCAGCAGTACATGGACGTCGCCTGTCGCTCCGGTTCGTGGTTGTTCCGGGTCCGCCGCCTCGGATCGGTCCCCGCAGCTGCAACTACGGAGCCGCCCCCGGGAAGATTCAGCGAAGCCGCTCGAACTCCACCAGTTCGAGGACCGGGTTTCCGGTCAGGGCTGCGGCGCCGGTCCGGACCCTTCCCACCAGCTGAAGCCGCTCGAGGGGCTGAAGCCCCGAAACGGAGGGAAGGAGTTCCGGGGGGACCGCCACGTAGACGAAGGTGCGATCCGCTTCGGTCGACCGCAGCAGGAGAAAGGGCTCGCCCTCGAGGAAATCGGTGCGGACCGCCTCGGCACGCTCGAGTGAAATGTACTGCAGGGTGAGGCTCACGAGGCGCCCGCGGAAGGAGGCCGGATCCCGGGTCATGGCCGAGACGGTGGCATCCCGCAGGATCACGTCCGGGGGTGCGTCGGCACCGGCCGGCGCGTCCGCGGCCCGGGTCGATGGCATCCATACCCACCCCTCGACCCGTACGCGGGCCCAGTTCCCCTCCCGCCCGGTGATTCGCAGCTCGGAGCCGCTCCGGGCCACGGCGAGGGTGTCACCATCGGGGGCGGCGAGGACCGCCGATCCCCGCGCTCCCGCGCGGACCCACTCGCCCCCCGGAGGCGTCGCGGGCGCCGCCGGCGCCGGGGTGGCTTCGGCCGGCGGCCGGGTCGCCGGCGGGGCCTCGCGGGGCGGCGCCGGGGCAGGGGCAGGGGCCACGCCGCCCGCCGTGGAGAGCGACGCGTTCCAGATCCAGGCCGTCCGCTCCACGTGGATCCACCCGGGATCGCGTCCGGTTTCGTTCAGGAGCGTGCCGCTGTTGAGCCGTCCGATCACCCGCCCTCCGGGACCGTCACGCAGGTTCTCTCCTTCCTGCGCCGACACGATCAGGTCGAACGAGCCGCCGTCGCGCCGCTGGAGCGAGGGCTCCCAGACGGTCCCCCGAAAGGTCACGCGGCTCCAGGCCCCGTCGCGCTCGAGGACGCGCACGGGGGTGCCGGCCACGAGGCGCGCCACGATGACCCCCTGGGGCTCGAAGCGGATGTTCTCGTCCACCGAGAGCGTGGCCTCCTGCCCCGCGAGTCCCGGAGGCGCGGCGAAGAGGGCGACAAGCAGGGGGAGGAACGCTGCGAGACGGCGAGGCATGGAGGGCGGGGTCCGGAAGGGCGGGTTCGCGGCTGCGGGGGGGAAACAGGAAGGGCGCGGCGGGTTACGAACGAGGCATGCCCCGTCCGGCCACCTTCCGCCCGGAATCTGCCGATGGGCGGAGTCGAGGTCAAACCCCGCCCCCCCGCCTTGATCGCGAGCCCCGCCCTCCGGTAGCTTCGGAGGTTCTCCAGACGTCTCCTGACCTTCCAGGATGCCATTCCCGATGACCCGCACCCGATCCGCCCTCGCTCGAACGATTCTCCTCGCCTCGGGGGTCCTGATGGCCGCACCGGCCATGGCGCAGCGCATCGACTCTCCGTATCGCTTCATCGAGGGTCGTCACGAGGCGGGGATCTTCGTCGCTTCGGTCCCGGGAAACCGGGGGACGATGGAGCTCGCCCCGGGCGGGGGCACCATGTTCGGCGCCCGGTACGGGATCGAGCTTTCCGGCCCCTTCGCCCTCGAGTTCGGGGGGTTCTTCCTCCCCACCGACCGACGGGTGCGCGTCCCGAACGCTGAAGGGGACGGCATCGACGAGCTGGGCACCGCCGACGCCGTCGTCGGGGCCCTCGACG
>JBJHBX010000015.1:0-19930 GCA_050485725.1 Gemmatimonadales bacterium
TCCGGCGTCAGGTCCTCGCCGACGATCCCTCGGATGTCGTATTCCCTGAAGATCTGGCGCGGGAGCTGCATGGGCGTTCTCGTGGAGGAATGAAAGGGGAGACCGGGTGCCTCAGCGGGCCATTCCCAGGAGGGTGTCTCCAGCCGTCAGCACCCCGTCGGCGGCGAGACGTGCCCCCTCGAGCATGACCCCCGGGAATATGCCGAGGAAGATGAGGATCCCCGCGGCCGCCACGAGCCCCATCCGGAGCGGGATCGGGGCCCATACCTGGTGGTGGGCCGCGCCCGCGGCAGGCGCCTTCATCCACATGAACCAGGCCACCCGCAGGTAGTAGTAGTAGGATACCACCGTGGCGAGGGCCAGGATCACCGCCAGAGACCAGAGTTCACCTTCGACGGCCCCGAAGAGGAGGTACATCTTCGCCATGAAGCCGCCGGTGCCCGGAAATCCGGCCAGGGAAAGCAGGAAAACGGTGAAAACCACGCCGAAGAGGGGCTGCAGTCGACCGAATCCGGCGTAGTCCTCCACGTGGAGCCGGTCTTCGCCGTGCCCCGAGACGATCATCACCACGGCCAGCGCGCCGATGTTCATGATCGTGTAGACGAGCAGGTAGAAAAGGAGGCCCGCGGTGGCCATCTCGTTGGCGGCGGTCAGCGCCACCATCAGGTAGCCGCCATGGGCCACCGAGGAGTAGGCCAGCATCCGCTTCACGTTCGACTGCGACAGGGCCACCAGGTTCGGAATGACCATGGTCAGCGCCGCGAGCCACCAGAAGGCGGTGGACCAGCTCTCCCAGAGGGCCGGAAAGGCTTCGAGGAAGACGCGGGCGAAGGCCACGAAGGACGCCGCTTTCACCGTGGCCGCCATGAAGGCGGTGGAGGGCGTCGGAGCGCCCTCGTAGACGTCCGGGGTCCACATGTGGAACGGGACCGCGGCGACCTTGAAGGCGAAGCCCACGGCCAGGAGGGCCATGCCGGCCATGATCAGCCCCGGCACGGCCCCCCCTGACGCGATCACCTGCCCC
The DNA here is from genome assembly GCA_050485725.1 of Gemmatimonadales bacterium. Classification (GTDB taxonomy): domain Bacteria; phylum Gemmatimonadota; class Gemmatimonadetes; order Longimicrobiales; family Gaopeijiaceae; genus SKNW01. The sequence continues at coordinate 1,025 of JBJHBX010000015.1, forward strand.
ACCTCGACCAGGTTCGTGGTACCGGTGGCGCCCCAGGTGAGCGAGATGCCGTAGAGGAGAAACCCCGACGAGAAGGCGCCGAGCAGGAAGTACTTGAGCCCGGCTTCCGACGAACGGCGATCCCTCCGGTTGAAGGCGGTCAGCACGTAGGCCGCCACCGACATCGTCTCGATCCCCAGGAAGAGGAGGATCAGGTCGCGCGCCGAGGCCATGAACATCATGCCCACCGTGGCGAGCAGGATCAGCGAGTAGAACTCACCGGCCTGGAGGCGCTGCCGCGAGACATAGGACTGCGAGAGCAGGATCGTCAGCCCAGCCCCGGCCAGGAAGACCCAGTTCGCGAAGAGGCGAAGGGGGTCGACGGCGAGCATGCGGGACGCGCCTGTGACCGGAATGCCGGAGAGCCAGCCGTTGGCGACCCCTGCGGCGGCCAGGGCGGCCAGGGAGATCCAGCCCAGCGGCGAGGCGTCGTCCGGCTGGGGCGCCCGGTCGCCGCCGCGGAAGACGCCGACGAGGAGGACCGCCATGGCCCCGATCGAGAGCACGATCTCGGGGAGGAGGGCCCAGACGTAGTCGAGGCGCGAGACGAATTGGAGTTCCATGCCGCTTCTCAGTCCTGGTCCCCGGGAAGCCCGGATGCGGTTCGGTGGGTCGACGACGCCGGGGAGGAGGCGCCGTCGGAGAAGCCTTCAGCCAGGGTGCTCCGACCGAGCTCCCCGACGTCGGTCCGGATCGGCACCGGGAGCGGGGCGTCCATCGGTGCGGTGGGCTCGTCGTGTTCGAAGCCGGCGAACCCGGGGCGCTCGCGGGTCTCCCGGTGGTGGACTTCGATGGCCGTCCGGAGCGCTCCGTTCCTGCCCTCGTCGACCCATTCGACAATGGCCCTGACCCCGGGCTCCATCCGCTCGAGCACCGGGGCCGGATAAACGCCGAGGGCGATCATCAGCAGGAGCAGGGGCGAGAGCACGGCGATCTCGCGCCCGGACAGATCGGGGATCGTCATGTTCTCGGGCTTGTCCAGCTTGTTGAAGAGTACGCGCTGGACCATGGGGAGCATATAGAACGCCGCGAAGATCACGCCGGTCGCGGCCAGGAAGGCCATGACCGGGTAGCGCTCGAAGGTTCCGACGAGCGCCAGGAACTCGCCGACGAAGCCGCTCGTTCCGGGAACCCCGATCGAGGCCATCGCGGTCAGGACCAGCGCGGCGGCCAGCATCGGGGCCACCTGCGCGAGCCCCCCGAAGGCCTCGATCTCGCGGGTATGCCTCCGCTCGTACAGCATCCCGAGGATCAGGAAGAGCGCGCCGGTCGAGATCCCGTGCGAGATCATCACGATCAGTCCGCCCTGGAGCCCGTTCACGGTGAGAGCGAAGATTCCGAGCACGACGAAGCCCATGTGGGCCACCGAGGTGTAGGCCACCAGCTTCTTCGCGTCGGGCTGCACCGCGGCCACGAGGGCGGCGTAGATGATTCCCGCCACGCCCAGCGAGAGCATCACCAGGACCACGGTGGGATGCGCCGAGGCCTCGGGGAAGAAGGGCAGGACGAAGCGGAGGAAGCCGTAGGTTCCCATCTTCAGGAGAACCGCCGCCAGCACCACGGAACCCGGCGTGGGGGCCTCGACGTGGGCGTCGGGGAGCCAGGTGTGGAGGGGGAAGATGGGGACCTTGATCGCGAAGGCCAGCGCGAAGGCCCCGAAGAGCCAGAGCTGCTCGGTCAGCGAGAGTGGCGTTCCGAGCAGGTCCAGGAAGTGGAACGACGGGAAGCCGTTCACCTGCCAGGCCTGCCAGAAGAGGTACAGGATCCCCACCAGCATCAGGAGCGACCCGAGCGCGGTGTAAAGGAAGAACTTGACCGCCGCGTAGATCCGCCGCTCTCCGCCCCACACGCCGACGATGAAGTACATCGGCACGAGCGTCAGCTCGAAGAAGACGTAGAAGAGGAAGAGGTCCATCGCGGCGAAGACCCCGACGATCCCCGTCTGCAGCAGGAGCATCAGCGCGTAGAAGGCACGCTGCCGCTCCCTGACGTAGCGGAAGGACCCGAGGATCGCCACCGGCATCGTGAAGGTGGTGAGGAGGATCATGAAGAGGCTGATCCCGTCGATGCCCAGCGCGTAGTTCACCCCCCACATCTCGATCCAGGGTGTCGAACTCGTGAGCTGGAAGAGGGAGCCGGCAGGATCGAAGCTCCACCAGAGCCCCAGGCTCAGCACGAAGAGTCCGAGGGTCCAGCCGAACGCGACCTCCTTCGCCCGCTCCTCGCCCGCGAGGAAGAGGGCGGGGATTCCGGCCAGCGGGAGCCAGATCAGGGCGTGCAGCACCCAGCCCTGGAACACGAGTCCGTCGAAGAGTCCCGTCATGGCGCCGGCCTCAGAGGATCAGCACGCCGAGGAGCGCGAGGGCGCCCACGGCGAGGATGAAGGCGTAGGTGTTGAGCTGTCCGGTCTGGAAGAGCGAACCGAACCATCCGGTGCCCCTCGCGACGGCGCCCACCGTGTTCACGGTACCGTCGATGATCACGCGGTCCACCACCTGCCAGCAGAAGCGCGAGATTCCCACCACCGGACGGACGATGATCCTGTCGTAGAGCTCGTCCACGTACCACTTGTTGTAGAGGATCTTCCCGATCCCGGACTGCGGCTCGCCTTCCTCGACCGCGGGGCGTACCTCCCGACCCAGGAAGACCCTCGAGGCCACCACCACGACCGCCACCGCGATCCCGGTGGCGATGAAGCCCCAGGTGACGTGCCCTCCACCGACCGGAGACTGGTAGGCGTAGGCACCCATCTGCTCGAGGCGGATGCCGTCGGCCAGTGCCGTGACCGGGTGCAGCCAGTCGTGGAGCCACTCCGACATCGGCAGCATCCCGAAGCCGCCGAAGAAGGAGTTCCGCACCGACTCGGGCACGTTGATCCATCCCCCGAAGATCGAGAGCACGGCCAGGATTCCGAGGGGGATCGTCATGGTGAGGGGCGCCTCGTGCAGGTGCTTCCGCTCGTCCTCACCGGTCCGGTTCGGGCCATGGAAGGTCAGGATCATCATGCGGGCCATGTAGAACGCCGTGAGCGCGGCGGTGACCACCGCCATGCCCCAGAGAACGGCGTAGAGCGGGCCGAAGGGCGCCGAGGTTCCCACGTACCAGATGATCTCGTCCTTCGAGAAGAATCCGGCGAAGGGCCAGATCCCGGCGATGGCGAGGGTCGCGATCCACATGAACACCCAGGTGAGCTTCATGGGGTGGCGAAGCCCTCCCATGTTCCGCATGTCCTGGGCGTCCCAGTCCTTGTGCGTGGCGTGCAGCGCGTGGTGCATCGAATGGATCACCGCACCTGCGCCCAGGAAGAGGAGGGCCTTGAAGAAGGCGTGGGTCATCAGGTGGAAGACCCCGGCCGCGTACGCGCCGACGCCCACCCCCATGAACATGAAGCCGAGCTGCGAGACGGTGGAGTACGCCAGGACCTTCTTGATGTCGTACTGCTTGAGCGCGATGGTCGCCGCGAAGAGCGCGGTGACGGCTCCGATCGTGGCCACCGCGGCGGCCCCCACCGGAGCGAGGGCGAAGAGCACCGAGGCCCGGGCCACCAGATAGACGCCGGCCGTGACCATCGTGGCGGCGTGGATCAGAGCCGACACCGGCGTCGGGCCCGCCATGGCGTCGGGAAGCCAGACATAGAGCGGGATCTGCGCGCTCTTCCCCGCGGCGCCCAGCAGGAGGAAGAGCGTGATGGCCGTGGCGATCCCGCCTCCGTAGACCAGCGTCGCCGGCGCGGAGGCGAAGATCTCCTGGTAGTTCAGCGTGCCGAAGACCGCGAAGAGGATGAACATCGCCATCAGGAGACCGAAGTCTCCGATGCGGTTCACGATGAAGGCCTTCTTCCCCGCATCGGCCTTCTCGCGGTCCTGGAACCAGAACCCGATGAGGAGATAGGAGCAAAGCCCCACGCCCTCCCATCCCACGAACATCACGGGGAAGTTCGCGCCGGCCACGAGGACCAGCATGAAGAAGACGAAGAGGTTCAGGTACGCGAAGTAGCGCGGGTACCCGGGGTCCTCCTTCATGTAGCCCACGCTGAAGACGTGGATCAGGAACCCGACGCCGGTGACCACCATCATCATCAGCATCGAGAGCTGATCGAGCTGGATCGCCGCATCCACCGAGAGCGTTCCCGTGGGCATCCAGCTCCAGTAGGTGATCACCACCGCATCGTGGAGATCCGCCCCGAGCATGCGCAGGAAGTTCGCCGTCGTGAGGAGGAAGGCCAGGAGCATGACTCCGGGGCCGATCCAGGTCGGCAGGGTGTGGGTCGCCCGCTTCGGCGCGTCCACCTCGTGCTGGTGGTCGATCCGCTCCTCTTCGCTGTCGGCCTCCGCCAGCGCCGCCAGGCGGAGCGCGGTCGCGGACCGGGATCCGGCCACCAGGGCCAGGATTCCGTTGGCGAGGAATCCGAGTAGCGGCAAGAGGAGGATCAGCCCCGGAAGGAGGGGTGAGAAACCTCCCCCGGCCTGGCTCACGGCCTCGAGGGCCTCGGGCGTCGCGGGTGCCGGCGTCGTCATCGCCCTACCACTTGAGGAGGTTGAAGTTGTCCACGTTCACCGTCTCGTAGTGCCGGAAGATCGCGATGATGATGGCCAGCCCCACCGCGGCTTCCGCCGCAGCCACCGTCATGACGAAGAAGACGTAGAGCTGCCCCTCGATACCGAGGTACCGGGCGAAGGCCACGAACGAGAGGTTCACCGCGTTCAGCATCAGCTCGATGCAGAGGAACATGATGATGGCGTTCCTCCGGACGAGGACGCCCACCGTGCCGATCGTGAAGAGGAAGGCGCTCAGGACGAGGGATTCGACGAGCACGGTTCAGACCCTCCGCTTGGCGATGGCGATGGCTCCGACGAGCGCCACCAGGAGGAGGATCCCGGTGAGTTCGAAGGCCACCACGTAGTCGGTGAAGAGGGGGTGGGCGATGGCGCCCACCGCCCCCTGCTCGGCGAGGAGCGCATCCATTCCCTCGGGGCCGGGGAAGAAGGCGTAGATCGGGTGGTCGTCGACCCCCCGGAACTGCCTCGCGAGGAAGCCCGCGAAGAGCCCGGCCACGGCGAAGGCGGTGATCATGCCGACGCCGGTGGTGAAGTCCCTCCGGTAGTCGTGGCCCAGGTTCAGGAGCATGATCACGAAAAGGAAGAGCACCATGATGGCGCCCGCGTAGACCATGACCTGGATCGCCGCGAGGAAGTGCGCCTCCAGCAGCACGAAGATGCCGGCGACGGCGCCCAGCGTCGCGACCATGAAGAGGAGGCTTCCCACCGGGTTCTTCGACAGGACCACCCCGAAGCCCCCGCCGAGGGCGACCGCGGCGAAGACGTAGAAGAGGATGTCAACCATGAGGGGCCGGCCTCACTCGGAGCGGGGGTCGGAGGGATCCCAGAGCACGGTCGAGGGATGGTCCTGCTCCATCAGCCGGTCCAGGTCGTACACGAAACGCTCGCGGGTGTACTCGGCGTTCTCGAAGTGCTGCCCCACGTGGATGGCCTCGACGGGGCAGACCTCCTGGCACATGCCGCAGAAGATGCAGCGGAACTCGTCGATCTCGTAGACGATGGGATACCGGTTCCCCTGGTCGTCCTCGCCCCCCACCAGGCGGATGCAGTTGGCCGGGCAGACGGTGGGGCAGAGCCCGCAGGCCACGCACTTGGGCCGGCCGTCGGCATGGACCTCCATGACGTGGGTGCCCCGCCACCTCGGGGACAGCTCGAGCGGCTCCTCCGGGTACTGGAGCGTGACCTTGTCGGGGTTGACCATGTGTCGAAAGGTCAGGCCCATTCCCTTCAGGGCGGACCTCAGGTACGAGATCCGGCCGGGGTCGGGGCGGCGGAGCACCTTGACGGTTGCGGGCATGGCTCGGTCGTCCTTGTGGGCGTCGAGAGGCCGGAGGAATCAGGATTCGCCGGGGACCGCGGCGACGTTCCCGGGGAGGACGCGCCGGACCCCTGCGGGTACGGGGGTGCGGTTGGACGGACTTCCGGTGTCCTGGGTCGTCCCCGAGATGATCCGGTCCCGGTCCATCGCGAACATGAAGATCCCTGTGCAGAGCAGGCTGACACCGGTGAGCACGGCACCGAAGGCGAAGCCGGTGATGCCCACCTGGTCCAGCACCAGGATCGTCGCCGCGACGATCATCACGTAGGCGAGGGATACGGGGAGCAGCACCTTCCACCCCAGGTGCATGACCTGGTCGTAGCGGAACCGGGGGAGTGTCCAGCGGACCCACATGAAGACCAGCACGAAGAACGCGGTCTTGGCGATGAAGCTGAGGAGCGTGAGCAGCGTGATCCAGAGCGCAGGCGCCGCTGCGACCGGCGAGCCGTCGGCCGCGAACCCGGAGATCAGCATCCCGTCGTGCCAGAACATGTGGTCCCCGCTCCAGAACGGGATGCTCCAGCCCCCCAGGAAGAGGGTGGCCATCAGCGCCGAGGCGGTCAGGATGTGCGAGAACTCGGCGATCATGAACATCGAGAACTTCATGGCCGAGTACTCGGTGTGGTACCCGGTCACGAGCTCCGATTCGGCCTCGGGGAGGTCGAAGGGGAGCCGGTTCGTCTCGGCGAAGGCCGAGATCACGAAGAAGATGAAGGCCAGGGAGAGCGGGAAGAGAAACCACATGCCGAGCTGCTGCTGCTCCCAGACGATCCGGGTCAGCGTCACGTTGCCGGCGAGCATGAAGACCGGAATCAGCGAAAGCCCGAGGGCGACTTCGTAGCTCACCATCTGGGCCGACGAGCGGACGCCGCCGAGGAGGGCGTACTTGTTGTTCGAGGCCCATCCGGCAAGGAAGAGCCCGTAGACCCCCAGCGACGAGAGGGCCAGGATGTAGAGGATCCCGATCGGCAGGTCGGCCACGACCATGTCCACGACGCCCCAGGGCGTTGCCAGGGGCGCGGCGAAGGGGATCACCGCGAAGGTCACCGCGGCGGGAATGATCGCCAGCATCGGCGCCAGCACGAAGAAGGGACGATTCGCCGTGGCCGGCATCGTCTCCTCCTTCAGGAAGTTCTTGATCCCGTCCGCAACCGGCTGGAGGATCCCGAAGGGTCCCACCCGGTTCGGCCCCAGCCGGTCCTGGATGAACCCCGCCACCTTCCGCTCGGTCAGGGTCATCAGCGCCACCACGGCCAGCGAGACCGAGAAGACCAGGAAGACCTTGATCGACGAGGAGATCACGAAGGCGGTGGTCGAGAGCTCTTGCATGCCCATGGGTATCGTGTCTGCGGGTTCCGGGATGCGGAGGACGGGCCGCTCAGGCGCCCGGGAGGGGAACGGGGTCGTTGACCAGCGCGCCGCGTGTGCCCAGCGCCTCGTAGCTCATTCCGCTGAAGGCGGCCGTCGTCCGCCCCAGCCTTAGGAAGGCCTCGGCGGCGCGGGTCGGGGAAGGATCCTCGGCTCCGCCCAGCCGGGCCACGAGGTCGCCCAGCGCGAGCCACGCGGGTCGGGCCTCGCCGGGCGCGCGCAGCCCCGGCCAGAAGCGCTGCACCCTCCCCTCGTGGTTGGTGAAGGTCCCCTCGCTCTCGGCATGGGTCGCGATCGGGAGAACGAAGTCGGCGTGGACCGGTGCGACGTGCGTCCCGAACACGACGAATGCGCGCGCCCCGCTTCCGAAGTCGTCGGGGGCGTCGGCAAGGGCATCGCCCAGCACGAGCAGGATCCCGTCGAACCCGGCGAACGCCTCGAGGCCGCCGGCGCCCTGGTCCGAGCCGACGCGCTTCGCGCCGACGAGCTCCGCCCCTCGCCCGTTCGGGGCGAGCTCCTTCCTCCGCACGAGGGTGGGGAAACCGGGAAGGGGAACCTCGTCCGGTGCGTGGCGCGACCGGTAGAGGATCTCCCCGCCGCCCAGAGCGTCCACGAGGCGCCGCAGCTCTCCGAGGTCCTCGTTCGATGCGAAGGGTGAAACGATGGCCCTGACCGCTGCACCGGCGGCCCGGGCCTTCGAAAGGGCGTCGGCGGCGGCGCCGAGTGCGTCCTCCCATGCGGAGGGCGCCCGCGCCGGTCCGCGTCCCGCGACCGGGGTCACGACCCGTCCGGTCCGGTTCATCCACTCGTAGCGCTCCCGACCGTAGTCGCACATCCAGTGCTGGTTCACGTCGGGGTTGTCGCGGGGCTTCAGGCGCTGGACCAGGTTGTCGCGCACGTGCAGTTCGATGTTGCACCCCTGGGAGCAGTTCGGGCAGATCGAGGGGGTCCGGTCCAGGTCCCAGGCCCGGGCCCTGTGGAGGAAGTCCTTCGACACGAGGGCACCCACGGGGCAGATGTCGACGATGTTGCCCGCGTAGGGGGATCCCTCGAGCCCCTCCTCGAAGAAGGTGTCGATCACCGAACGGTTTCCGCGCTCCACCACCGTGAGGCGCGGGTCCTGGGCCACCTCGTTCATGAAGCGGACGCAGCGGGTGCACATCACGCAGCGGTCGCCGTAGAAGAGGACGTCGCCGCCGAAGTCGTCCCGCCCGAACACCCGCTTCGGTTCGCGGGAGCGGCCATGATCCCGCCCCTCCTCGTGCACGTAGTCCTGGAGCTTGCACTCCCCGGACTGGTCGCAGATCGGGCAGTCCAGTGGGTGGTTCTTCAGGTAGAACTCGAGCACGCCGCGGCGCTGGCCCTTCGCAGCCTCGCTCCGCGTGTGAACGACCTGCCCGGGCATGACCGTGGTCACGCACGAAGCCTGGAGCTTCGGCGCGCCCTCGACCTCGACCAGGCAGAGACGGCACTGCGCCGGCGCCGAAAGGCCCGGGTGGTAGCAGTAGTGGGGCACGCGATTGCCCATGGCCTCGGCGGCCTGGAGGATCGTCGTCCCCCTGGGAACGGTGACCTCCTGGCCGTCGATGGTCAGGGTCACGGTCTCCACCATGGTTGCTTGGTCCGACATGCGCGCGAACTCTCCTCGAAGCCGATAAGGATGGGGCGGGCGGCGTCAGGCCGCGCCGACCCGCTCCCCTCGACGGATCAGGGCCAGGTAGTCGTCACGGAACTTGGCGATGGAAGACTCCACGGGCGCCGCGGCGGAATCGGAGAGCACGCAGATCGTGGTCCCCGTCATCTGGCGTCCCAGGTCGAGAAGGGTGTCCAGGTCCTCTTCGGTCCCCCTTCCCTCCTCGATGCGCCGGAGGATGCGTGCGGTCCACTGCGTGCCCTCGCGGCACGGCGTGCACTGGCCACAGGACTCGTGGGCGTAGAAGTCAACCATCCTCCGGACCTGCTTCACGATGTTCGTCGAGTCATCCATGATGATGACCGAAGCGCAGCCGAGCATGGAACCGGCCTCCACGACCCCCTCGTAGTCGAGGGTGCAGCGCTCGCATTCCCCGGCGTCGAGAATCGGCACGGACGAGCCACCGGGAATCACCGCCTTGAGCTTGCGGCCGGGGCGGAACCCGCCACAGACATCGTGGATCAGGTCCTTCAGGGGGAATCCCAGGGGGAGCTCGTAGTTGCCGGGGCGCAGCACGTGCCCGCTGACGCAGAAGAGCTTCGTTCCCGGGGACTTTTCGGTTCCCTGCTCCCGGTACCAGGCTCCTCCGTTCTGCACGATGTGGGGGACGGCACAGAGCGTCTCGACGTTGTTGATCGTCGTCGGCTTCCCGAAGGCCCCCACCGCCGCCGGGAAGGGGGGCTTCACCCTGGGCAGCCCGCGCCGCCCCTCGAGGGAGTTCATCAGCGCCGTCTCCTCGCCGCAGATGTAGGCCCCCGCCCCGCTGTGGACGGTCACATCGATCGAGATGCCCGACCCGAGAATGTTCTCCCCGATCAGCCCGGCGGCGTAGGCCTCCTCGACGGCGCGTGCGAGCACCTGCACCGCCTCGAAGAACTCCCCACGGCAGTAGATGTACACGTGCTCCGCCTGGATCGCGTAGGCCCCGATCAGGCAGCCCTCGATCAGCTGGTGGGGCGTCCAGCGCAGGAGCTCGCGGTCCTTGAAGGTCCCGGGCTCCGATTCGTCGGCGTTGCAGCAGAGGTAGTGAGGACCCCTCTTCTCCTTCGGCATGAACGACCACTTCACCCCGGTGGGGAAACCTGCGCCGCCGCGCCCCCGGAGTCCCGACGCCTTGACCTCGTCGATGACCTCCTCCCGCGACATGCCCAGCGCCTTCTTCAGCGCCTCGTATCCACCGAGCGCCCGCCAGCCCTCGAGGGTCCGCGTCCGGGGATCTCCCCAGCCGCGCGAGAGGACCCTCACCTCGCGGTCATGCACGTAGGGCCAGGCCATTATTCCCCCCTTTCCCGGAGTCGCTCGAGAATCGCCGGGACGTCATCGGGCTTCACGTTCTCGTAGTAGCGCGAGTTGATCTGGACGGCGGTTGGCGTGCCGCAGGCGGCGAGGCATTCGACCTCCATGACCGTGAAGTCGCCGTCGGTGGAGGTCCCGCCAAGCTCGGTGCCCGTGTGCTTCAGGAAGGCGGCGAGCACCTCGTCACCTCCGCAGAGGTTGCAGGAGATGTTCGTGCACACCTGAACCAGGAAGCGCCCTGTCGGCCGCTTGTTGTACATCGTGTAGAACGAGGTCACGCCCCGCACGTAGGCCTCGGGCAGCCCCAGGAGGGCCGCGACCTCGCGCATCGTGTCGGGCGAGATGTGGCCGCGAAGCTCCTGCGCCATGTTCAGCGTCGGCAGGAGGGCCGCCCTGGCCTCCGGGTACCGGGTCCGGATCTTCTCGAACCGCTCCTTCCACGGCCCCTCGAAGAGCGGAGCCGCCGGGTCCCGCTCCACCAGCATGTACGGGTAGGTCGGCGCTCCCCCGGGATGCCCCCCGTCCAGGGGACGGGTGCCCACGTAGTCGTCTCCCCTGACCTGCGCCTCGGTCAGCTCGAAGGCGCCGGTGTTCCCCGCCCACCCGGGGTTCCGGAAGGGAACGGGAGGCGTCGGGCCCTTCGGGTCGGTGGTCTTCTCGCTCACCGGTCGATCTCCCCCAGGACGATGTCCAGGCTGGCGTTCACCATGATGACGTCGGCGAGGAGTCCTCCCTCCACGAGCTTGGGAATCACCGACAGGTTCACGAACGAGGGCGGGCGCACGCGCCATCGAACCGGCTTCGAACCGCCGTCGCTGACCACGTACATCCCGAGTTCGCCCTTCGACCCCTCCACCGCCATGTACGATTCCCCCGGAGGAGCCTGGACCCCCTCCATCACCAGCTTGAAGTGATGGATCATCGACTCCATGTCGTTCATCAGGTCCGTCTTCGAGGGGAGGATGACCCGGGGATCCTGCACATTGATCGGACCGTCCGGCAGGCGGTCGAGTGCCTGGTGGAGGATGCGGGCCGACTGGCGGATCTCCTCGACCCGGACCATGTACCGGTCGTAGCAGTCCCCGTTCTCGCCGATGGGAACGTCGAAGTCGTAGCTCTCGTAGTCGTAGTAGGGGCGATCCTTGCGGACGTCGTAGGGGACCCCGGACGCCCGCAGATTCGGGCCCGAGAAGCCCGAGTTGAGCGCCTCTTCGGCCGAGATGACGCCGACTCCCTGGGTCCGTCCGAGGTGGATGCCGTTCGTCGAGAGCAGGAACTCGACCTCGTCCAGCGTCCGGACGACCCCGTTCGTGAAGTCCCGGACACCCTGGTCCCACCCCTCGGGGATGTCGGCCATCATCCCGCCGATCCGGGTGGCCGACGTGGTGATCCGCGCTCCGGTGAACGCCTCGTGCAGGGTGTAGACCTTCTCGCGCTCCTGGAAGGCATAGAGGAACGGGGTGAAGGCACCCACGTCGATGGCCCAGGTCCCGAGCCAGAGGAGGTGCGAGAAGATGCGGTCCAGTTCCATGCAGATGACCCGGACGATCCTGCACCGCTCGGTCACCTCGATCCCCATCATCTTCTCCACCGCCATGGCGTAGGCGCAGTTGTAGATGAGGGGAGCCAGGTAGTCCATCCGGTCGGTCAGGGGGACGATCTGGTTCCAGTCCCGATACTCGCCGAGCTTCTCGAAGGACGAATGGAGGTAGCCGATGTGCGGGACGCAGCGCACCACCGTCTCCCCCTCGAGCTCGAGGATCAGGCGCAGGACCCCGTGCGTTGCCGGGTGCTGGGGCCCGATGTTGATCAGCATGCTCTCGGAGTCGAGCACCGGCTCGGGGAGCTCCGTCGGCGCCAGGAACCCCTGGGTCGGACGGAAGTCCACGCCCATCTCCGGGTTTCGCGAGAGCTCGAGTTCTACGGTTCGTCTGGCCATGGATCCGGTTCGATTCGGTGGTGACGCGGGCCTCAGCCTCCGTCACCGCCCTCGGAAGCGGGTGCAGGGGATGCGGAGCGTCCGCCCAGCGGGACGTCCTTCCCCCCGAGTTCGCGCCAGCGGACCACCTGCGGCTCTCTTCCGGGGCCGAAGTCCGTGGGCACGTAGTGGTCCTCCGGCTCCTGCGAAAGGGCTCGCCGGGTCTGCTCGGCCCGGCTGAAGCGTCCCCGGAGCGGAAAATCCTTCCGGAGCGGGTGGCCCTCGGCGTAGTTCTCGGGCATGAGGATCCGCCGGGGATCCGGGTGGTTGCGGAAGGTGATGCCGAACATGTCCCAGACCTCGCGCTCCAGCCAGTTGGCGGAGGCCCAGAGCGGGACGACGGATTCGATCTCGAGGGCGTCGAGCGCGAGCTCGGCCTTGACCCGCAGGTGCCTCCGGTGCGGGATCGAGAAGAGCTGGTAGACCACCTGGAGGGGCCGGCCCCCGCCATAGTCGACCGCCGTCACGTCCGACAGGTAGGTGTAGGCGTGGTCCGGGTCCTCCTTGAGCCACTGGAGGATCTCGAACGAACGGGATGGGTGAACGTAGACGATGTGCTCGTCCCCGGCCACGAGTTCGTGTCGGAGGATCGCGCCTTCGAACCGGGCCCGGAGGGCCGGAACCGACGGGTGCTCGACCGCGGCATCGGCCGGTGTGATTCCCGCTTCGGAACCGCGTTCGATCCCGCCGGGGCCCGAGGACCCCGGATGCGTCGCTTCGCTCATGAAAGTCCTCGGCTCCGGATCGGTCCGGCTCAGGGAATCCGGTCGGCCGGACGCGCCACCGCACTGTGCAGCGCGAGCCCCGAGCCCCGGTTCTGCTTCGTGGAGTTCCCGAACGGAAGGGACAGTGCCGCGACCTCTTCGGCCGTGGCACGGGGCCGCCCGGTGGCACCGGCCGGCTCGAACCGGTGCTCGCCATGACGGACGAGGGACTCGCCGCGGATCTTCTCCTGGATCATCATGAGGCCGTAGATCAGCGCCTCGGGCCGAGGCGGGCAGCCCGGAACGTAGACGTCCACCGGAATGATGGTGTCGATTCCCTGCACCATCGAGTAGGCGTCGAACACGCCTCCCGACGAGGCACAGGCACCCATGGACACCGACCACTTCGGCTGCGGCATCTGGTCCCAGATCCGGCGGAGCACCGGTGCCAGCTTGTACGGCACCCGTCCGGCGCAGATCAGGACGTCCGCCTGCCTCGGCGAGAAGGACATCCGCTCCATCCCGAACCGGGCCAGGTCGTTCTTGGAGGCGGCGGAGGCCATCATCTCGATGGCGCAGCAGGCGGTGCCGAAGGGCATGGGCCACAGCGAGTTCCGCCGGGCCCAGTTGATGACGAAGTCGACCTTCGTGGTCAGGAAGGTCGGGCTGCCCTCGCCGAAGATACCCGGGAGGAGGCCGCCCGGCGGGGACTCGGCCCCGGGCTCTCTGGATCCGGGTTCGTGACGCACGGCCAGCTTGTCGGCAGAGGTGCTGGAATCGCTCATTCCCAGTCCAGTCCTCCCTTCTTCCACTCGTAGATGAAGCCCACCACCAGCACCATCACGAAGATGGAGACCGCGATGAAGCCTTCCCACCCGAGGGCCCGCATCTCGACGGCCCAGGGAATCAGGAAGATGGCTTCCAGGTCGAAGATGATGAAGCTGATCGCCACCATGTAGAACTTGACCGAGAACCGGGCGCGAGTGTCCCCGAGGGGAATCATTCCGGACTCGTAGGGCATGTCCTTCTGCGGCGTGGCGCGCCTCGGATTGAGAATCTGCGAGGCCACCACCATCCCCACCGCGTTCACCACGGACACGCCGAAGAGGATGAGTACCGGGAGGTAGGCAGAAGACATGAACGAGGTGGCGTCAGGCGTGAAAATGTCAGGATTTTAGCGCCGAAATCTACCCATCGCGGGCGTCGAGTGTCAACCCGAAGCCCCTGCCGGGAGGCGGCCCTCTTCGGCTTGTATTCGGGGTCCAGGGAAGCCCGATCCGCAGCACCCCGGACCCGGAAGCGGTGTGAGATCTCTCCCACCCCGACCTGCAGGTTCCACCCGGGGTTTCCCGACGCCCGGTCGAGGTCTATACTCCCGGGCGCTCCGGCTTGGCGAAACCCCCGAGCCCCCCTCCTCCCGGCATCCCCCGGACCATGACGATTCAGAGCGACCGCTGGATCCGCCGCATGGCGGAAGAGCACCGGATGATCGAGCCCTTCTCCCCCACGCAGGTCCGGGAGGGCACCATCTCCTGGGGAGTCTCCTCCTTCGGCTACGACATCCGGGTGGCCCCCGAGTTCAAGGTCTTCACGAACGTCCACAACGTCGTCGTGGATCCGAAGCGCTTCGACGACCGCTCCTTCGTCGACGTGAACGGGAGCAGTTGCATCATCCCACCCAATTCCTTCGCGCTGGCCCGAACGGTCGAGTACTTCCGCGTGCCGCGCGACATCCTCGTGCTGTGCGTCGGGAAGAGCACCTACGCGCGCTGCGGAATCATCGTCAACGTGACGCCGCTCGAGCCCGGCTGGGAGGGTTTCCTGACCCTCGAGATCTCCAACACGACCCCCCTTCCCGCGAAGATCTACGCCGACGAGGGGATCGCCCAGCTCCTCTTCTTCCAGGGGAACGAGGAACCGGAGGTGACCTACGCCGACCGGAAGGGAAAGTACCAGAACCAGGTCGGGGTCACCCTCCCGAGGCTCTGAAACCACGGGGGAGCGGGCCGGGCGCGCGCCTGTCTCAGTTCACGATCTCCACGAGCCGGATCTCGAAGACGAGCCAGGCGTTCGGCGGGATCGCCCCGCCGGGCGGAGGGTTCCTTCCGTATCCCAGGAAAGGGGGGATCAGCACGGTGCGGGTGGCACCGACCTGCATCCCGCGGGTTCCGAGCTCGAATCCCCGGATCATCTGCCCCGCACCCAGCACGAAGTTGAGCGGTGTCCCCGGTTCCGGGTCCAGGGAGCTGTCGAAGCGGGTGCCGTTCGACAGGAACCCCCGGTAGTGGGTCCGCACCTGGTTCCCGTCGGCGGCCTGCGGCCCCGAACCCGGCTGGTCGTCGCGGATCCAGACCCCGGCCGGGAGCTCGGTGAAGTCGGCCGGGTCGATCCCCAGCGAGGGTGCCCACCGGACCTCTTCGAATCGGAGCACCGGGTTCGTGCCCGAGTCGGAACAGGCCGAGGCGACCCCTGCGGCCAGGACAAGGGCGAATAGGGGGGCTGCGAAGCGTCGCACGGTCGAAGAGGGCATCGTATTGGACGTCGTGGGAGATGGGGGTCGGATCAGTCGTTCCGTTCGTGGACGACCCTGCCGTCCACCACCGTGAGTTCCACTGCGATGTGCTGCAACTCTGAAACCTCGACCTCGAGGGGGTTCCGGTCCAGTACCACCAGGTCGGCGAGGAAACCCACCGCCACCTGCCCCTTCCGGTCTTCCTTCCCCTCGGCCCATGCGTTGTTCGCGGTGTAGGCGCGGAGGGCCGTCTCGACGTCGATGCGCTCCTCCGGAATCCACCCTCCTTCGGGTTCACCGTCGGGGGTCTGCCGCGCGACGGCCGCGTAGATCCCCATGAGCGGGTTTGCCGTGTACCACGACGCCTGGGTTCCAGGCCAGTCGCTCCCGAAGGAGAGCCGCACGCCCGCGTCGTGGAGGGTCCGGAAGGCGTACGTCCAGCGGATGCGATCGGGCCCGATGCGCTCCTCCATCCAGCGCATGTCGTCGATGGCATGGAAGGGCTGCACCTCGGCGATCGCCCCGACCCGCGCCATCCGTTCCGCGGCCTCGGGCCCCCGAAGGTGCTGCGCGTGGATCACGCGAAAGCGTCGGTCGTCCCGGGGACCGTTGACCTCCTCCACCCGCTCGAACAGCGCCAGCAGGGTGTCGATGGCGAAGTCGCCGATGGCATGGACCTGGGGCCAGTAACCCGCCCGGTCGGCTTCGAGCAGGAGGCGTTCCATGTTCCCCGGAGGATTCATCATGTCGCGCCAGATCCCGAAGCCCCCGGTGTGGTCGAAGGGCTCGTAGAACATCGCCGACGAAGCACCCATGATCCCGTCCACGAAGCCCTTGAACCCTCCGAGGACGATGAACTCGTCTCCGAAGTTCCGGGGCAGCCCCAGGGCGGCCTGGTGCTCGAACCGGTCGAGGGTGGGGCGGGCGTAGATCCGGGTTGTCAGCTCCCCGCCCTCGAGAAGGGCCTGGTAGACCGGGAACATGTCCGGGGGGGTGTTGTCATGAATCGTCGTGACGCCGTACTGCCTGAGGTCGGCCAGCGCCATGCGGGCCTCGGCCACACGGAGCTCCAGCGACTTCGGCGGGATCGCGGCCTGGAAGCGCCGGGCCGCTTCCGCCGTGAGCCGCCCGGTTGGGCGCCCGTCCTCGCACTCGACGCCGGCCCATGAGCAGTCGGCACCCACGGTTTCGATGGCGCGACCGTTCGCGAGGAACGCGGTCCGATCCCACCGGTTCACGAGCACCGGATGATCGGGGGTCAGCGCGTCGATCATGCCCCGGTGGGGGGAGAAGGGCGCGGCCGCCTCCTCCTCGCCCGCAGCCCCCGCACTCCCCATGGCCCACGCCTCGTAGGCACCCCAGTTGCCCCCGGTGATCCAGCCGCCGGCGGGAACGCGGCCGGCGGCCTCTCCGATCCGCTGAACCAGGCCCTCCTCGTCGGCCACATCGAGGAGGTTCGCGCCGAGGAGAATGGCCCCAGCCTGGTTGAAGTGGGTGTGGTTGTCGATGAACCCCGGGGCCACGAACCGACCTTCGAGCTCCACGACGCGGGTGTCGGCCCCCCGGTGACGCTCGACCTCGGAGCGGCTTCCCACCGCCACGATCCGGTTCCCCCGAACTGCCACGGCCTCGGCCCGCGGCATCCCCTCGTCTCCGGTCCAGACGGTCCCCCCGGTCAGGATCAGGTCCGCCGCGGATCCCGAGGCCGCGCCGGCCTCGCATCCCGCAATCCCGGGGATCAGCGCAACGGCGAGCGCCGCCACCGCGCGCCGGAAGTCATGCGCAGCGCGACGGAGCGAGCCGGAAGGTTCCGGGCCGGCGGGATCGGTATCGCGGGAAGGTTGCGGCAGACGGATCATCGGGGACTCCTGCGACAGGGGGATGATGAGCTTCCGGGGGCATCACGGGGCGCTGGGACCCAGGACGACCGCGTTCAGGAAGAGCCGCTGTGCCCCGCGCGCCTGGCTTCGGAAATTCACGTCCTCGGTCAGGGCGATGACGCGGCCCCGCGCCACCCGCTCCTCCCACGCGACCACGGCACCGGGGAGGCGCTCCAGCGACTCGGGCCATGCGTGCCCCGAGAGGTGGCTTCCTTCCCGTGCGATCCGGCCGACGAGCCGGCGGCCCGAGGAAGGGGGCAGGCGCGGATCCACGTAGACCCGGTCCGAGCGAAGCTGGAAGGGCAGGTCGCCGGCCGGGAGCCCGCTCGTGAGCCAGTAGGCCCGTTCGAGCTCGACCCGGAAGAAAGCGCCCGGAACGTCCATGGGAACCATGTTCTCGCCCTCTCCCGTGTCGTACCAGGAGCGAAGCGACACGAGCCCCAACGGTCCGGAGACGAAGTCGACGGCGGAACCGAGCGCCACGAGCGTGCCCCCCTGTCGGACCCAGCCCCGAAGGTTGTCCATGCCGGCATCCCCCAGGAGCGCCGCCAGTGCTCCACTCGAGACCTCGGGAAGGACGAGCACGTTGAACCGTCTCAGGTCCGCTCCGGCCAGGGAGCCCGCGCGGAGCACGGTGTGCGGGAGCTCGTGGAGCCGGTCGAGGGCGTGCCAGGCAAACCCGAACGAGAGGGGGCTGAACGGAGGCTCGGCCACGAGCCCGATGGAGGGCGTGTTGACCGGAAGGACATCGGCGGAACCGAGGGCCGGGTATCCGGTGTCCGTCGAGCCGGTGTCCACCGCGCGAAGGGCAACGCCGTGGGACTCCGCCAGTTCCCGGACCGAGTCGTGCAGTGTTCCGGGATTCTGTCCAACTCGGACCACGACCGTTCCGGTGGCGAGGGTATCTCCGGCGATGACGAGCGGAACGGTGCTGAAGGCGGCCCGATAGCCTCGCTCCTTCAGCCTGGTGAGGACGGTGAGGCTCCTGACGTTCGATCCGTCGAGCAGGTACGCGTAGCGGGCCCGCGGCACCGACGGCGTGCGGGCCTCCACCTCGTCCTGGACCCGGAACGACTGGAGGGGCCGACCGTCGGTGCTCCCGAAGGCCTCGAGGTTGAAATAGAGGGGGAGGGCGTAGGCGGTCACGTCGTAGAAGCGGGGGTTCTCGCCCCGGTCGATCCGCTCCCGGGCCAGCTCGAGGAACTCCGACGGGACCGGCGAATCGGGCTCCATCAGGGCCCTCAGAAGCCGGTTTCTGGGCTGGGCGGCCTCGAGAACCCAGGTCCCCGCCGGGAAGCGCCTCGACCCGACGTCGTTCCCGTGACGATCCCGGAGCCCGGAAACCGTCGCATCGGCCTCCAGCCGGTGGACTTCGACGCCGTTCCTGAGCATGGCGTTGACGAACTCCCGGACCAGGTGCGGGTCGCCCCCATCGGGCGCAAGCAGGTACCGTCGGATGCCCCGTTCCCCGTCGGCAACGGCGTTCCGGTGGCCCTCGAGCCACCTTTCGAGGAGTTCGCCACGATTCCGGGCCGAGGCCACGAGTGCGGCCCAGGCCG